>NZ_KB902888.1:0-8010 GCF_000379565.1 Cupriavidus sp. UYPR2.512
GCCAATGTTGTCGCCGCCTTTTTTTGCCGCCGTCGTGGTGCCGTCGCCATGGATGAGGCTAGAGGACCCGCAGGACGAAGCGTCGAGCTTGCTCGCAGTGCTTCGGCTGTTGGATCGTGGGCTCAGCTTCTGGATCTCCGCCAGCGTCTGACCGCTGACCCACGCCTTCAGAGCTGCGATCACGACATTGACGGCGAACTCGCCTCGCTCCTCGTCATCCTTGAGCGACTTGAACGGCTCGCCCATGTACCCATCCAAGCTCTCCCGCCTGGTCATCTGCGATATGAGAATGGGACGCTCGATCAGCCAGGCTGCCGTCCATGTGAACCAATCCAACGTCGTGCGCCCGACAGGGGGTGACGTCTCGAGGCGAACCTTCAGTTCGCGTAGCACGTCCGACGGCGCCCCGTAGTTGGCGGCCATCTTGTCGGCCCAATCGGGCTCCTCATCCAGCTCTTGAAGCTCCCTGCGCGCGCGCAGCGCATGGGTGATGCGGTTGTTCAGTTGGTCTTCCTGCGCTTGCTTCCTCAGCTTGAAGGCCGCGAACGACTTCTTCAGTAGCGTCATGGCCGGGCCATCGACGTCTGCGGCCTGTGTCGAGATGGGAAGCCGGCGCAGAAGGTATTCGGCATCGCCTCCGGCATGCTCGCCAAGTCCTTGGATACGGTCGAGGATGGCCTCCAGCGGGTCTTCGATGGCCAAGCACTGGTCGCTCTGCGAGAAGATGCCTTGAAGGTCCTTCCAGTGCTTGCCAATCCGATTGTTGGAGTCGTCGATGTCCACGACGTTACTGGGAATGACCAGCACCATACCGTACGAGCTCTGCCCAGCCCGCCCAGCGCGGCCGGCAGCGTTGAGCAGGTCGTGCGCCTTCATCTGCGCGAGCTGCTTGTTCTCCTCATCGAACTTGCTGTCGCCCGCGATAATGACCACGTGGCTCGGCAGGTTCATTCCCTGCGCCAGCGTCGACGTGGCAACCAGCACGGAGACGCCTTCCGGACGCTTGAAGAGCGACTCGTGCAGTTGCCGCTCAGTCGGCAGGAGAAGCCCATGGTGGCAGAGGCTCGGCCACCGCGCGAACTTGCCTTCGACGGCGTCGATGTAGAGCGCCGACTCGTCGCCCAGTTCATCGAGCGTCAGATTGTACAGACGCTGCTCATCGTCCGTGAAGGCGATGTTTGCCTCCCCAAGATGCGCGCCCGCGGTCTCCTGAGCGCTCATTACGTACGGGACGGTCTGTGCGAAGATGAGTGATTTGATGCCCTCGTTGCGGGACGCGAGCGACGCGAGCTCAGCGGCCACACTGTTCACATTCGGCGTTAGCTTCCACGTCGTCGCATTCACCGAAAGGAGCATCTCGCTATCGGAGAGCGGGAGCAACGCGTAGTCATCGCGGCGCATCGAGTCCCACCGGAACTTCAGCCCAAGAAGCCCCAGCGGCCGTGCCTTGAGTTCACGCTTCAGCGCGGCCGGCGGCCCGGGCTTGCGCTTGCTCGCAGCCAACAACTCTTGGCGCTTCGCCGCCAGCCTGTGGCGTAGGTCCGCGATTTGGTCGTTCGGAAAGACGGCGGAGCCACGCACTTGCCGCGTCGGCTTCCACGCCATGTTTAGCGGCAAGCACTTGCGACCGGTGAGCTCAGCCAACCAAGCCGCGACCTCCTCGGTGTTGCTCATCATGGCAGAGAGCAACAAGTAGTCCGCCTCAGGCGCATCCTTGAAGAGCTCTGGCTGAAATCCCATCAACGCCAAGCAGCGCTCCGGTGTCATCACTGACATCGGCGGCAGTCGAGTGACCAGGTCGAAGTCAAGCGGGTTGTCGTTGGCCCGTTCACGACTCAGCCGCGCGTAAGGGAATGTCTTCTGGAGAGCGCGCGCGGTCTGGTCGACCAGCGCCAGCGCCGGCGCCGGCGCCAGAAAGATAGTGCCCTGTCCTTGACACAGGTTCGAAAGAATCTTTAGCTCGGACAGCGTCGACTTCCCCGCACCGGTGGGGAAGCTGATGGCAGCCGAAACCCCAGGGGTCAGGTAGCCCTGCGCCACGGCATCCCGGTGATTTGTCCAAAGATACGGCCGAGTCTTCGCAATGAGCGCCAAGCCTGAATTCCAAAGCGATGCGTCGACACCAGGCGGCGCCGGCAGGCGGGCCAAGCTGTCGCCCGGCAGCTCCCGGCCCACGGCCTTCAACAAAGACGCCAAGTGACGAGGTCCGGGGAAGGCGCTGTCAACGTTCGACGACTTGGAAGATCGGCCATTTGACTTACCCCACATGAAGGGTAGCCGATGAAGTTTCCGTCCGTAACAATTCGTATCGCGACTTGCAATACAAGGGGCACATTACGAATGAGTTCCGAGAAGACAGTAGGAATCAGCTTTAGGGTCACGCCGGAGTTCAAAGAACTCCTGGAAACCGTTGCTTCACTCGAGCGGCGTAGTCTCACCAACATGATGGAAGTGGCGCTCGAGGAATATTGCGAGCGCAAAGGGCTGCTGTTGCCGCTGCCCCGTCGCAGGAAGCGTTTGAGCAACTGACACGCGGCCAAGAACGAAAACGCAGCAAGAGCTCGCACGCCGTGTAGAACCTTGCTCCTTTAGAGAGGGCGGTTTTCATGACCATTCACCCACCCCCGAGTCTGCTGGCTCGCGCCGTAGCTCAGCTGAAGAACTGGCTTTTCCGTGCACCACGGCGCTCGCACCAGCGCGCCCATCCGGACCTCAACCCGATCAATATCGACGAGATCGCAACTGAACTGCGCCTTCTCGAAGAGGGGGGAGCGTCTTGGTCAGCACGGGATCCCAATACCTTCCTCAACCGTGCTCAGCGCGCCGGAGCAGGCGGTCATTCATCGGTTGGAGAAGAAGCGGGCCGAATACATGGAGTGGTCCGCGATAAGGCTTGGGACGCTGAACACGCAGATCCACTCCTATAACCTGATTCAGCGAATCAATGAAGCTCTGGCTGCCGACCAGACATTCGAAACCGGTGTGAACGCGCTGCTTACCGACCGTCATGCGAACCTCGACCGCCTATCGGAAGCGCACAAGAGCAAGCAGAAGGTGTTGCGTGAGTTCAAGGAACAAAACCGTCTGAGCCGCGATGCAAATGTGAGCACCGCCTCGGATAAGGTTTTGGCCGTTCTACTGATGGCCGCCTGCGTGATCGGCGATGGCTTGATAAACGCCTACTTCTTCGCGCAAGGCGACGACAATGGCTTGATTGGCGGCTTCATGCAAGCGCTAATCTGCGCAGGCATCAACGTTGTCCTCGCATTCGCTTTCTGGCGATACGGCATCCCCCATATTCTTCGAGTTCATCGAGGGTGGAAGGCCTTTGGCGGACTCATGTTGCTCGTATTTTTCGTCGCGGCCTTTCTCATAGCGATCGCAACCGCGCATTACCGCGAGGCGCTGTTGGTGGATGCGAGCGAGCCATCCGCGCATGCGTTGCGCACACTGCAAGAGACTCCCTTCGGACTCCACGAAATGTCTTCTTGGGGGTTGGTATTGCTTTGTCTGATTGTCGCAGCAATTGCATCTAAAAAAGGATACACATACGACGACCCTTATCCCGGCTATTCTGCCCACGCCAGGGCGGCCGAGGAGGCTGCCGCCGACTACGAAGAGGAACTGGCCGGGGTTCGTGAAGAACTTGACGCAAAGCGCAACGAAGCGGTTGCGTCTGCCAAGAATTCTCTCGAAGAGGGGCAGCAAGCGGTTCGCCTTATTGAGATGGCCATCCGCAACAAGGAAGAGGCACGCATCAAGTTCGAGCACGTGATGCAGGAGGCTGAACGTGCGGCCCCGCCACTCCTCATGAAGTTTCGCGAAGCGAACATGATCGCGGCAGGGCCAACACGACCACGGCCCGCCTACTTCGATACGATGCCCGACTTGAAAGTGTTGCCTCTACCTGACTTCTCGGTGGAAGCCGATAGAGAGGTCGCTGCCAGGCAAGGCGCACTGGTGGCCGACTTGGTCGAAAGAGAGCGAGGGATTTGCTTCAAGATTAACAGCGCCCTCAATCAGCAGTACCAACTTCTGATGCCACTAACGGCGCAGTTCCCATCGGCATCGTCCTCGCGTATTGAGCAGGCCGGCGCGGCGAGCGAAACATTGAAGGAGGCGTAAATGGCGCGCGGGAGCATTCGAGCCAAGCGAAGGCAACGGAATCAATTCTTTGCCATTGCCGCAGTCGCAATATTTCTGGCTACTGTCGGTAGCGCAATTGGGTACTACCTTTTTCACAAGGAACCCAAACCGGACAAGGATACGCTCTGCCCAGCCGCCGGACCGACCGGACACGTTGTGCTGCTCGTGGATCGAACCGATCCGATGACATTCATTCAGAAGAACGCCTTCGAGACGGAGTTCCGCGACATCGTTGAGCACCGCACCCCCAAGGGGGCATTGCTCTCGGTCTTCGTGCTTGGCGAGGATTTCACGGAGACGGCCAAGCCCATTCTGGAGATCTGCAACCCAGGCTCAGGGGAAGATAAGTCTGAGTTCAACGCAAACCTCAAGCGCCTTCGTACTCAGTATGAGACGAAGTTTGTGAAGCCGGTGCTCAAACAAACGGACAGCCTCATCTCCATCAAAGGATCGAACAAGTCCCCGATCTTCGAGATGATTCAACTCGTCGGCATCAACGGCTTTCGCAGTCACGCCATCGATGGTGAGCGCCGCCTGATTATCGTCTCCGACATGCTTCACAACACCCCAGAATTCAGTATGTACAAGCAACTGCCTGACTTCGAGACGTTCGCTCAGACGCCTTACGGTCGCAAGGTCCAGGCGGACCTTCAGGGTGTCGAGGTGGAACTGGAGTACCTCATGAACGACCCACAAAGGCAGACCCGGCGCAACGCGAAATTTTGGGAAGACTATTTCAACAAGGCGCACGCCCGCTTGGTGAGCGCTCGCCCGATGGAAGGATAGCCACATGAATTATATCCGTACCGAGCGCCTCTTTGTCATTGCGGTTGTCCTGAAATTCAGTCTCGCCTTTGCGAGCGTTTATTTCGGCAGCCCCTGGATGTTCGGCTTCTACCTCCCGCTGTCGGTGATGATCGTCTACATCCTGCTGGGCAAGTACCGCTCGGACACGAAGAATGTGTCAGATGAGAAGTTTGCCGACAGTTGTTACTACCTCGGCTTTATCTTCACGATCACCTCCATCTGCGCCTGCCTTATCGATATCAACAGCATCGGCACGGATATCACGAATATCGCCATTCGCTTCGGCGCAGCAATGGTTAGCACAGTCCTCGGCCTTGCCGTGCGGGTGTGGCTCGTGACATTTCGTAAGGAGTCGTTCGAGGCCGTTGAGGACGCTGGTGCGGCCATCATCAAGGCATCCTATGCACTAGTCGACCAACTCTCCATTTCGAAGGAGCGTTTTCGAAAGTTTGACGAGGACGTCTTCATTGCCGCGCAGCAGGCTACCGACCGAGTGAACCTGCAAATCGAGGCGATCGCGAAAAACTACGCCGCCGCGCTTGATGGCCTCTTCAAGGACATCAACGAAAAGCACCAGACCCAATTGGAAAGCGCCATCGCTAGTACGGACGAATCGGTGCAAAAGCTTGAGGCCCTCGTCACACGCGTCGGACAGGCGGTCGGGCAGATTGTCATCAACATGCAAAAAAGCGCGGTCGATCTTGTAGATGGCATTCAGGAGCGCATGCGCAGCAGTGAGTTTCCCGGCGACTACTTCGTGAGGATGCTCACTGCCCCGATGCGCGACATGCAAGAAGCCGCCGGGCAGATCAGCTCCAATGTGAAGGATGTCGCATCGGGCATCTCGTCGTCGACCAATACGATTTCCAATGCATTCAAACGCCTTGAGAAACGCTCCGCCGAGATCGACACCGCCATGGAGTCGGTGCTCAGCCTTGCAAAGAGCCAGGAACACGTCCTTCAGGCCACCTCCGGGCAGCTCGATTCCCTGACTGGCTTGAGCAATCAGATCGGAGAGGCGGCGCGACTCCTGAATGAGGTTTCCAAGTCGGTGGATTCGTCCGACGCTCAAACCCGACAGATCGCCACCGCGTTGGAGGGAATGGCCCGACAGATGGCCGAGAGCGCGCGAAGCGCACAGGACACAGTTGTTGCACTGAGGCAGACCGTACAGTCCAATACCCAGACCGCCGAAGTCATACAGTCCACGGCGGCGGCCCAAGAGCGTCTCTCCGACAACATCCAGTTGTCCTCGACGGCGCAAGCGGCGCTGATCGATGAACTGCGCGCGGCCGGCGGTCAGTCCATCGCCATGGCCGAAAAACTGGCTGCACTGATCACGAACCTCGACCGTCTCACCTTCTTGCCGCCGGCTCCGCCCGCTCCGCCCGCGCCGGTGGAGATGCAGGATCCGAGCGTACTAACATTGCACGTTGCGCCGCACCAGACGGTCGCGTTCCCGCAGCACGATGGGGCCAACATTGCGCCGGTCCGGAGCGTGTAGGGCAGGGATGGGGCGTCGGTAAGGAGGGCGAATGTCGAAAAAGAGCCAAGATCAGATCTTCCAGGTCTCGCTGACGGAGGTGGCTTTCACCGTCACCTTTATCCTGTTGCTCTTGTTGGGCTACAAGGTAATGCTGCTGCAGCGTGAGCGCGACGAGGCTCGGCGTAACGTCGAAGCGGTCCCTGCGATGCAGACTCTCAAGCAGGGATTGGAGAGCATGAAGGATCAGATCGGCCGCATGCTGTCAGGCGCTGGGGTACGCAACCCGGACGAGGTGATCTCCAAACTTGTCGAAGGAGAAAAGGCAAAGGTCGAGCGAGTGAGGCTCCAAGATCGGATCAAAGAACTGGACAAGCAGTTGACGGCCCTGTCCGCCATCAAGGCGAATGTCGAGAAGGCTGGAAAGGACCAGCAGCCTCAGGCCACCGCCGACCAGGTGATCAATGCCATCAACACCAAGGCTGACTTGTACCGCGAGGTGAAAGTAAAGCTAGGCGTGGACATCCAGCCCGGCAAGGAAGCGGAGATCATCAGGAAGGTTATCGAGGACGCCGGAAAGTACGCGGCGCTTCCAAAGGAAGTGGTCGAGAACACTGACGGGCTCAAGAAGGAGACCACCGACCTCAAGAAGGACAACGCCGGCCTGCGCGGGCAGATTGCCTTCCTGCAAAAGCGGCTGAACGCCAATGGTGGGCGCGACTACCCGCCGTGCTGGCTTACCATGGCTGGCAAGATCGAGTACCTCTTTGCGATGGAACTGCGCGCGGATGGGATTGTCATCAGCCCGGCCTGGCCATCCAACCGTGAGCAAGAGGCGCGGGCCCTGTCTGGCATGGCAGAGATGCTGTCTGGCCCCATGAGCGAAGCACAGTTTTCCTCGCGCGTTCGCGGGATCTTCGACTGGAGTAACCGGCAGAGTCCGGCGTGCCGTCACTACGTGCAAATTAAGAGCCTGATTTCGGACGCAGTCCAGTCGGATCGTACGCGCTTGACGGTGGAGAACTTCTTCTACAAGACCGAAATTCGTCGATAGGGGGTCATCGTACTTTTGGTGCGAAATCTAGCGTTAGCAAGCCGGAGAGCCGCTTGCAGCAAGGCTTTGTGGCTTGCCCGAACTTTGTGCGGCAGGCGGCTTTGCAAGCCATTGATTCGTATGGATTTTTGGAGCCAAACCGCCAGTTTTCGCACCAAAAGTACGATGACCTCAGTGCACGCGACTCGTTTTGTCGCGTCCGCTATTGACTCGCCTTTTTGGGGTGCGACGATGAGCAGAGCCTTTCGATTATTCGCGTTGTGCATCCTGCTGGCTTTCGGGAGCAACTGCCTTGCCATCACCCAAGGACGCATCATTGGAGTCTTGGACGGGGATACGGTGGAACTCCTTACCGATTCCAAGGAACTGATACGCATTCGCCTTGCGGGAATCGACGCCCCAGAGAAGGCAGGGGCGGCTTCAGAATTCGGAAAATATTGCCCTTTAAGACCCCCCTCGCCGGGTTAGAGCTCTGCCAGACGCCGCAAGGGGCGGAACTTTCCCGCCTCCGGTTTATGGC
>NZ_KB902889.1:0-7986 GCF_000379565.1 Cupriavidus sp. UYPR2.512
GTGCCGGAACTGGTCGACGCCATCAACGAGTACATCGCTCACCACAACACCAACCCCAAGCCGTTCATCTGGACCAAGAGCGCTCGCGACATCCTACAGAAGGTCATTCGTGCCAACCGCCGCTTAAGTTCCAAACAGAATGGAACATTGCACTAGAACTACGGTGCACCTAAAGATGAGGCTTTGCGTACATCGTGTGCTCTCTGTTCCTGTTGTCATGGAACATCATATGAGGCACTCAGCATAAGCCGGCACCGACGTGGCGCGCGTCCTCGACGCGGAGTTTGTCTTAAAGGCGCCGTTTTTTTCAGTTAGTATCTTATGCTCGCACGGAGGGGCGTTGTTGTCCTTGTCGTGCCTCTCCGACATCGCAGCTGCGATTTTGTCCGTTTTGTCGACAATGTAGATGCCCACTTACTGGTGGCGTCCGAATTCGCCATCGCGCGGCGCCAAATGATGCGTCGTTATGTCGACCTCGCGTCTGCCGAAGGCGTTGACAAGTTATCCCGGGAGTTTGAATCCATGCCGCATTTCTATGCTAGCGAGAGTGCTAACGATTTCGATTTGGTGTACGAGGTAGTGCAGACGCTAGTCTCGTCGCGGGATGCCGAACAGACGTTGGACAGATCCCTGCGTTATCTTTCATATGCGCTAGGATGGCGCTCCGCGTTCATCGCCGTCGTGGAGCCAGGCGGATATCTGACTGGCTTTTGTTCCACGGGGCTTTCAGAGGGCTGGCGAGAGCGCGCGCGTTTTTTACCCGATGAGGGGATTGTGGGACGGATTCATTCGAGTGATTCGCCTGTTATTGTGCCCGAGTTGCACGACGAACCGCTTCTCGCGGGCGGTTTCGGAGCTGTTAATGAATTAGACGGTGGGCATATCGCTCTCCTGGGAACTCCAATCCGACATGAAGGGCGACCCCTTGGTGTTCTAGTCGCGTTTTGTGAGAATCCAGACGGAAAGCGTGCTTTTGCCAGCGATCTCCAACTCATGAAAGTCGTTGCAGCGCCTATGGGGCAAGCGCTGCTGCTTAATCGCGATGGCATCCACAAAGGCGATAACACGGGGCAGGCATATAGACGTCCACAGAAGGAGCATCTCCCTTCGCGCAATATTGATAATGCGGTGGGCCGTTCCTTCTCGATGCAGCGGGTATTTGCGCAAGTTCATCAGGTCGCGCCAGCGAGGGCGACAGTACTATTGAGGGGTGAAAGCGGAACGGGCAAGGAGTTGATCGCACGCGCAATCTATAGCTTGTCTCAGCGTAAGGATCAGCCATTTGTTTCGGTGAATTGCGCGGCGCTTTCAGAGACACTCTTGGAAAGCGAACTGTTTGGCCATGAGAAGGGCGCGTTTACTGGCGCGCAATCTCAACGAAAAGGCCGATTCGAACTAGCGCACGGCGGCACACTATTTCTCGATGAGATTGGCGACATTTCGCCATCCTTCCAGGCGAAGCTCTTGCGGGTTCTGCAAGAACGAGAGTTCGAACGCGTAGGTGGGTCAACACCTGTAAGGGTTGATGTGAGGCTAATCGTTGCGACAAATCGTAACCTTGAACGAATGGTGAAGGAGGGTGAATTCCGCGCAGATCTGTATTATCGCATCAACGTGGTGAGCATTCGTCTGCCGCCGCTACGTGAGCGCCGTGAGGACATTCCGGCCTTAGCCCAATACTTCTTAGATCGATTTAACCGTGACAACAGCAGGTCGCTGCGCTTCACCGATGAAGCATTGCGCGTGCTTTCGGATTGCTACTGGGCTGGTAACGTGCGGGAGTTGGAGAACTGCGTTGAGAGGACTGCGACGATGGCACTCCAAGATTCGATCGATCGGCTCTCATTCCTCTGTGAGATGGATCGGTGTCTAACAAAAGGGTTGCATCACATCGAGCGAGAAGATGCCGTACGTCCTGACCGCTCGTCAAACGCTACTGGGAGCGAAGAGGCCGCTGCGGTCGTCATCGAAGATGCAAGTCACGATAGCAACAGATTCACCGTGCCGAGCAAGAACGACAGACCTCAAGGTGAGCGAGAGCGACTCGTTTGGGCGATGGAGCGCTGTGGCTGGGTGCAGGCAAAGGCGGCACGGCTCTTGGGCATTACGCCACGGCAGATTGGTTACGCACTGCGTAAGCACGGTATCGAGCTTCGTCGTTTCTGATGGCAACAAATGCGCTGTGTACGCTTCCCGCAGACCTATCACCGAAATCTGTGAAAACTGAAAACACGCAGAGGAGTTTACTCTTGCGTGACTGCACAGTGTCGGAATCGGTTCCAACTTTGTCGCAGGAGCATCCAACAACGACAATTGCGGCGTGCGCGCAGGGGCCGCATAGCGGTAAATCCTCGCCTGCGATGATGGTACGCAACTTGCTGCCCTTCGTGAACCGCAGAGTGTAAGGAGTCAAATATGTTGCGCAAGGCGAGGGCCGCCGATCTTTTCGACCAACCTGGTTGTGCGACGAACCGGGCAAAGAGCGAGGAGCGGCGTAAGCAGGGCTGTTCGAGGCAGCTCTTGCCGGGGGCGGCCGCTGGCGGCTGCGCATTCGACGGTGCGAAAATTGCACTCCAGCCCGTGGCTGACGTGGCCCACCTCGTGCATGGGCCGATCGCATGCGAAGGCAACTCCTGGGACAATCGCCACGCGGCGTCATCAGGGCCAACACTTTACCGCACCGGCTTCACTACTGACATCAATGAGTTCGACGTGATCTATGGCGGTGAGAGGCGCCTATTCAGTAGCGTGCGCGAGATCATTGAAAAGTACGATCCGCCAGCGGTCTTTGTTTATCAGACGTGCGTTACTGCATTGATCGGTGATGACATAGACGCAGTGTGCAAGCAGGCTTCAGAAAAGTTCAGCAGGCCCGTCATACCGGTCCACGCACCCGGGTTCTCTGGATCAAAAAACTTCGGCAACAAACTTGGCGGCGAGGCGCTTTTGAATTATGTCATAGGTACCCATGAGCCGGCATACACAACGCCGACAGACATCAACGTCATCGGTGAGTACAACCTGTCAGGCGAGTTATGGCAAGTGAAACCGCTCTTTGACGCGCTTGGCATCCGGTTTTTGTCGTGCATCACTGGCGATGGTCGATACAGCGACATTACAAGTGCGCACCGCGCGAGAGCTAACATGGTGGTGTGTTCGAAGTCGATGGTCCATGTCGCAACGAAGATGCAGCAGCGCTATGGCATTCCATACTTTGAGTGCTCATTCTATGGCATTGGCGACATGAGCAATGCGCTCCGCCAGATCGCAAGTCTGTTGGTACAGCGAGGGGCATCCGAAGAGCTGCTAGCCCGTACGGAGCGCTTGATTCAAGCTGAGGAGAGGCGCGCATGGGAACGGATTGCGTCGTACCGTGAGCGTCTTGAAGGCAAACGTGCGCTACTTATCACCGGGGGGGTGAAATCCTGGTCAGTTGTAGCTGCGTTGCAGGAGGCCGGCCTTGAAATCATTGGCACAAGCGTGAAGAAGAGCACCAAGGAGGACAAAGAAAGAATCAAGGGGATCATGGGACAGGACGCGTTCATGTTTGACAACATGACGGCGCGTGAGATGTACAAGATGTTGCGCGACGCGAAGGCCGACATCATGCTGTCCGGGGGACGGTCACAGTTTGTCGCATTGAAGGCGCGCATGCCTTGGCTCGACGTTAATCAAGAGCGCCATCATCCGTATGCCGGATATGAAGGCATCGTTGAGTTGGTGCATGAGATTGACCGCGCCATTTGTAACCCGGTCTGGCAACAGGTGCGCATTCCCGCGCCGTGGCATGACGACGATGAAGCCATTTGGTTAAGCGATTCCAGCCAGGGGGAGTGTACTCTGCACACAAAGCCGCTGCAGAATCCAGTGAGCGCACCTCGGCCCGTTCCGGCGCCTTAAGAGGGGGGAGATATTTTGGCTATCGTGGTCAAATCTGAAAAAGCGTGCACGGTAAACCCGTTAAAAACAAGCCAGCCACTCGGTGCCAGCTATGCGGCTATGGGACTCGACGCCTGCGTGCCTATGATGCACGGCTCGCAAGGCTGCACGTCGTTTGGCTTGGTGTTGCTTGTGCGACATTTCAAGGAAGCTATCCCGCTGCAGACTTCAGCGATGGATGAAGTCTCTGCCGTGTTGGGTGGATATGACAATGTCGAGACAGCGTTGCTTAATATTCGCAAGCGTGAGGCGCCAAGAATCGTTGTAGTCTGCTCGACGGGTCTCACCGAGACCACTGGCGAGGATCTTGGTGGTTATCTTAAAATGATACGCAGGCGTAACCCAGAACTGATCGATACGGAAATTGTGTACGTCTCGACGCCAGATTACGCTGGCGCCTTCGAGGACGGTTACAGCAAGGCTGTGTCGGCGATTGTGATGGCACTAGTCAAGCCACTGCCTACTATTCATCGACAAATTAACGTGTTGCCCGGTAGCCATTTGTCGCCACGTGATATTGAAGAGCTGCGCGCGATAGTCGATACATTTGGCCTAGACCCAATAATCCTCCCAGACATTTCCGGTTCGCTTGATGGTCATCTTGCTTCAGAATGGCGGGGTACAACGCAGGGCGGGACTACGCTCGATCAAATCCACGCTGCCGGTGCATCCTCTTTCACAATCGGCATTGGGGAGCAAACTCGCGCTGGTGCGCGAGCGTTACAGGCAATAGCTGGCACGCCATTCGAAATCTTCGAACGCCTCACGGGACTGGAGCCCAACGACCGGCTGCTGCGGCTTCTTGCGCAGTTGTCAGGCCGAGCTATTCCAGGAAAGTACCGGCGGCAGCGTAACCAACTGCTGGATGCAATGCTAGACAGCCACTTCTACACGGGTGGCATAAAGGTAGCAATCGGTGCGGAGCCTGACCTGCTCCTTTCGATTGGTTCACTGCTGCACGAGATGGGGGCCGAATTGTCGGTCTGCGTCAGCACGACTGCATCTGCCGCGCACGCACTATTGCCCGCAAGCGAAGTGGTGCTGGGGGACCTGGAGGACATGGAGCGCGCGGGTGGCAATTGCGATGTGCTAATTACTCATTCGCATGGACGGCAGATGGCCGCGCGACTCGGCAAGCCGCTGATGCGCATAGGCTTCCCTGTGTTCGACCGCGTGGGAAACGCACATCGGTGTCAAATTGGCTATCGAGGCACAATGGAACTGATCTTCGAGTTTGCAAACCTGATGCTCGAGCAGATTAAATACCGCGCACCGAGCGATTGGCCTCTGCCCGCGAGCCTCCATCGTATTGTGGCAAGTTCCCGGATCTGATGCCGAGATTCCGTCCAGCCACTAAGTGATTCCACAAGGAGAGCATGCATGAAAATCGCATTCGCCACGCAAGATAAGGTGCATGTTGACGCGCACTTCGGGTGGGCTAAGAATATCGTGGTCTACGACGTGACAGCGGCGGGGCACAAGTTTATCGAGGTTTTCGATTTCAGCGACACGCCGCAGAAGCATGGCAACGAAGAAAAGTTGGGGCGAAGGCTCGAAGTCATCCGTGACTGCGCGATCTTGTACGTTGCAGCAATTGGAGGCGCTGGGGCGGCGCGCGTGGTTGCGTTGAAGATCCATCCTGTCAAGGTGGCACAGGCAGAGCCGATTGAGGTGATTTTGAGAAAGGTCCAGGAAGTGTTAAAGGGAACACCGCCGCCGTGGTTAAGGAAGGCGATTAAGAAGGACGTTGGCACGTCATACGATTTTGCAGCGGACGACGAGTTGCCCGATAGCCGCGCCTATTGCAAAGAAGACGACTTCGCTTCGCGCCACATAGTGCTCGGTACGGAACCTGGCAGGGAAGGTAAGATAAAGGATCCTGAGGAAGAAAAAGCGCGCTTAAAAAAACTGAATGCGCTGGCTGTGCAAGCCAAGATGGATCTACATGATCTATCCGAAGAGTTGCCGGCTAGTTGGGAGAAAATCCTAATCGTTGCCAGACGCTGCCACGAAATCCATGCCGCATTGATGGAGGCGCGAAAGAGCGCCGGAGCGGCTTACAAGTGAATAGTGCGAGAATTGACGTGAGCGATAACTTTTCCGTGACGCTACCAAGCGGCGCGATCTGGACGCCGAACTTTGTTAGTTCGATCGATCAGCACAAATGCATCGGTTGTGGCCGATGCTTTCGTGTGTGTTCTCGCGGTGTCCTTCAACTGGTGGGGGTTAGCGAGGACGGGAGCCTTATTCCCCTTGAGGACGAGGACGAGGATGAATGCGAGAAGAAGGTTATGACTATCGCCCGTCGCGAGGATTGCATAGGTTGCACTGCGTGCGCGAAGATTTGTCCAAAAAAGTGCTACACGCACGCGCCGGCCTAGGTATCAGAGAGGACGCCCATGGACTTCCACAGGACTCTAATGCGTCATGCGGTAGATGCCAATGACTGCACGGTGCTTGCGCTTGCTGGCATTCTCTCTTCGGCCCTCGTTGAAGGGGACGTACATGCCCTCCCCATAAGGGGACTTGATGCGAACGAGACAAGGTGGCTGCTTGCACACTGGTTTCCAGGTGCGGATGATGCATTATCTTTGCAATTGAATAGGGCGACTACGACCTCGCAAGACCAAACGCGTTACGATGAGGTCGAGGATCTCGTAACCTTGCTTGAGGCGCACGCAGATCCGCGCGCCGGTACACCCAACGAGGTGCGCTGCGTTTCCCATGCACTGGCTTCCGCGTGTTTGAAAGACAAACACTTGTGGCAAAATTTACGCCTTCCCTCCCGGGTGGAACTGTCTGAGCTGCTTAAGTACTGGTTCCCCCTGCTCGCTGAAAAGAATGTCCACGGAATGAAGTGGAAGAAGTTCCTCTACAAACAGCTATGTGAACGCGATGCGCTATTCGTCTGCAGGGCTCCGAGCTGCAGCGTTTGCCCCAGTTTCGAAGATTGTTTTGGGCCTGAGTGACAAAAGACCACACTTTACAAGTAGGCGGTCAGTCGGCATCAGGTCCATAGAAAGACGTTCGAATCATATCCACATACCATAAACACGTTCGACCCTGGCTGGGGCGAAGGATATACCGTATGGTCCTTCCATGTCGCCTGGCGCTATCTGGAAGCTGAATGAGCGAGCAGGGCTTCAACGACTTCCAAGCCGATGCTGTCGGCGGGGTCCAGCTTGCGAAGCTTGTTCATCAGCTGGAGCGCCATGGCATGGTCGCCGAGGCGTATACTAAATAGCGTCAGGGCCTTCAGGGTGAAGAGCCAGAAGCGCCCGGGGCCGGAAATTGTGAAGTCGGTGTCGCCCGGTTCTACCGCACGCCAATCAATGTTGATGGAGGCTTGTCGCGCAGCGGCTACCAGGGCTTTGCTGGCCACCTCCTGCGCTTTGCGAAGCTCACCGTGGTTTGCTTGGAACTTATACAGCAGATAGTACGGCGGCAGACAGTTCGGGAACGAGAGAACTGCCGTCCATAAGGCGACTTCCGCCTTGTCACTGCCCCCACCCCGAATTGTATTGATCAACTGTAGAACAGCGGGCGGGACAGTGCCGCCAAAGAGTTCGGCAGACTCGAAACCAGTAATGAGATTCATCCATTTCTCCTACATAATGAGGCATCCGATCACTTTACTATTCTCAAGCTGATGGATGCCCGATGAAGCGGCGAACGATCTGACTTAGCAGGCCGCTGAAGTACTCGCTGCGGGCGGGGCAAAGCTTCCCCCTGCGCGACGCACATGCCTCGTATTTTTCATAATCCGGAAGCCGGGCGTCACTTCATCGATTTTCANGCGGTTTGATGCCCATTTTTAGCTTCCTTGCTCCCATTACAGTCCCTGCGGACGGATTTGTCCTAGCGTTCGCATCCGCACGAGGTTGTAAGCGGCCATGCTAAGCACAAACATCTGGTCGACCTTCTTCAAGCCGCGCACCATCACCTGACGCATGCGCCCGACCGTCTTGACCCAGCCGAAGCCCTGTTCGATCAGCTTGCGCTTCTGCTGCGAGATGGCATAGCCGACGCTGCGGGCAATCTCATCGG
>NZ_KB902890.1:0-7806 GCF_000379565.1 Cupriavidus sp. UYPR2.512
TAGCTCGCTGGTCGTCCTTAGTCTATCAACGCTTCACAGCTGCTCAACGTCGACACTCTCGTCGATTAAATCAGCCTTTCCCTAGGGTTCGCGATAGCGACCTCGGCAAGCAGTGTCGCCACGCGTTCCGATCCGATGGCCGCCAGGGCTTTGGCGTCGATTGGAATCTCATCGTACGACATCATTTCTCCTGCGAAATGAAGCCTTTGATCTCACGGTCATGGTGGAATGTATAGTCAATCGGTAGCGCTACGTTTCAGTCCGCGTGTGCGAGCGTGATGGGGTTTCCGATGCGTGCGCCGATACGCCTGGTATGGGCGCGAACAGCGCCTCGATATCATCGGTGGAGAACTTGACGGCGCCTGCGGCATCTTCCGACAGGATCGCTTCGGCAAGCGCCGCCTTCTGCTCCTGCATCGCGACAATCTTCTCTTCGACACTGCCGGCGGTGATCAGCTTGTAGACAAATACGGGCTTGTCCTGGCCGAGACGGTGAGCGCGGTCGGTGGCCTGGTTTTCCACGGCGGGATTCCACCAGGGATCGTAGTGGATGACGGTGTCGGCCACCGTCAGGTTCAGGCCAACACCACCGGCCTTCAGGCTGATCAGGAACAGCGGCACCTCCCCTTGCTTGAAACGCTTGACGGGCGTGACGCGATCGGTGGTCTCCCCAGTCAGCATAACGTATGGAATCCCGGCTTTATCCAAAGCCGCCGCAATGAGGTCGAGCATGCTGGTGAACTGCGAGAACAGCAGGATGCGGCGGCCTTCCTCGATCATTTCCGGCAACATGTCGAGCAACAGGTCAAGCTTGGCCGACTCCTTGATTCGCGCGGCCTGCTTGATCTTGACGAGCCGCGGGTCGCAGCAGACCTGGCGCAGTTTGAGCAGTGCCTCGAGCACGATGATGTGGCTGCGCGCGAGGCCTTTGGCAGCGACGGCGTTACGGACCTTTTCCTGCATGGCGGTCCGCACTGTTTCGTACAAGTCCCGTTGCGCGCCCTCGATCTCCACTGTGCGCACGATCATCGTCTTCGGTGGCAACTCGGTCGCGACCTCATCCTTACGCCGGCGCAGCATGAATGGCCGAATGCGCCGCGCGAGCAGGTCACGCCGTATGGCGTCGCCACCTTTCTCAATGGGGCTGCGCCAGCGCCGGGTGAAATCCTGTCGGGTGCCAAGAAAGCCTGGCAGCAGGAAGTCAAACTGCGACCACAGTTCGCCGAGATGGTTTTCGAGCGGCGTGCCCGTCAGGCACAGGCGGTGCCTTGCGCGGAGTTCCCGGATGGTCACCGCGGACTTGGTTGCGGCATTCTTGACGTACTGGGCCTCGTCCAGGATCAGCAGGTGATACTCGTGTTGGGCAAGGATTTCCTGGTCACGCCACAGCAAGGCGTAAGTGGTCAGGATGAGATCGTGCTCTCCGATCTCGTCAAAGCGCTCGTGGCGCTGGGGACCGTGCAGATCCAGGACCCGCAACTTCGGGGCGAAGCGCTGCGCTTCCTCGCACCAGTTGTGCATGAGGGTCGTTGGCACGACGATCAGCGCGGGCCGGTCCAGCCGGCCACGTTCCTTTTCGGTGAGGATGTGAGCAAGGGTCTGGATCGTCTTGCCCAGGCCCATATCGTCAGCGAGTACGCCAGCAAGCTCGTGTTCGCGCAGGAACTGCATCCAGGCAAGGCCCTGACGCTGATATGGGCGCAAGTCGGCTTTTAGGCCACGCGGCACCGGTACGTCTGTCACGCCAGGACCGGCCATCAGGCGCTGCGCGAGTTGTCGGATTGAGGCATCGCCATGGAACTGCCAGCGCCCGGTCTGGTCCAGGGCGTGAAAGCGAGCCGCGTCCCACGCGGGCACGCGCATGCCGGTGTCGAGCGAGTCGAACAGGTCGATCAGCACGCGCACGACCGGCTTGAGCCGGTCGGCACGCAGGCGCAGCCGCTCATTGCGGTCGGTCGTCAGATCGATCGCTTCATTGTCGGCGATGGTTTCGAGCTTGCCGGACAGCCAGCGCGAATCCCGACCAAAGAGGTCTGCGAGCAGCGGTTCCAGACGAACCGTGCGGCCATTGACGGTGATGCCCATCTCGACATCGAACCAACCGTCCCCGCTCTGGCGCAGGCTGCCGTCAATCGCGTCGATCTCGATCACGTTGTGCCGGAAGTCGTCGCTCATGACAACGCGCCAGCCGCTGGCCTGCAGCGCGGGCAGCGCGAGCTTCATGATGTCGGGCCAGTCGCTGTCGTGCTCAAGACCAAGCAGGCCTTCCGGGAACGGCCTGGGCCCGAATAGATGGTCGGTCCGTATTTTCCTGAACCCGGTCTTGTGCAACTCCGTCAGGCGTGTCCGTTCGAACTCGGCGTCTCTCCTGATCTGGACGACGTTGCCGCCGGAGGTTCGGACAAGCGTCGTGTTGCTGTGCGCCGGCAAACTGTACTCAGCGTAATCAAAGCTGACTGTCACAAAGTCTTGCAACGATGCCCAGGTCGGTCGCGTATCGAGCGTCAGTACGGGCACGGGCTCTGTGTTGACGACCGGCACGGATGCCGCGTCGCCCGCGGGCGGCATTGGTAGCTCGGCAGCCACTTCACGCAGCACATTGCCTACGAGCGCTGCCTCCTCCAGCGAAATGGCCGGCATTGACAGGAAATCCACGAGCTGTTCGGCGGACCATGGCATGGAGAGGATGCCGGCTTCGCCAGAATGCGCGTCCACGTACCAGCATGGCTGGATACTTGTTAGCAACAGCGTGGCAGGGGGATCGGCCTGCAGGACGGGTCTTACGCGGCTGTCGGGCTGCTCTTGCCACGATATCTGAGCGCCACGTTCGACCCCGCGATGCACCACACAGTCCGTTCCTGGGGCGCGGGAGCCTGGTGGCGCAAAGGAGGTGAAGGCACGCCCGGTGGCAATTAGGGTCTCGATAATGGCGGCACCGGTTGTGCCCTGCAGCCCAAAGCTGCCGCTATAGGACGCATGTGAGCGGCCCAGCCACAAGCCACGCAGGATCGGCAGATCTTCCTTGCTGACGAACTTCGGCGGCTCGATCAGCGCTTTCTCGACGTTCTGCCACGGATCATCAAGCGAGCGAATGATTCCGTCAGCGCCCACGCGAGCCTTGTAGATACGGACCTCGGCGCCACGAGTCGATTGTCGAATCACGTAAGCCAGGGCGTGCGTCACCTTGGCGGGCTTTTTTTTGGTAGCGGGATCGGCGGCGGTTCGCCGAGCACGAAACCCTTCAAGCCAGGTCACCAGTTCGGCACGCACGCCGCTGGCCGGCGGCTTCGTCTGATGTGCAAGACCCGCGATCAGCAGCGCTGCCACGTGTTTGCAGTCATAGCTGACTGGGCACGTGCATTCTCCTTCCATCCACATGTCCTCATCAATGTCGTGGAAATACGCGCGCACATCGTAGGGATGTTTCCGCGTGCCCTGCACCAAGCCTGCCAAGGTGTCCTCGCCGATCCAACGTAACTCCGAGACGGCACTCGCGTAGGGGCGCGCCTTCGCTACCGTGTAGGAGTCTAGCCATTGCGCGATTTGTTTGGGGTTATAGGAAACAGACATTGGCAGAGAGATTCGGATTGACAACGCGGGAAGCATTCTATGCGGGGAGATGATCGGGCGGAAACGCAGCGGGTGCCGATTCTGTTCCCGCCTGAGTCGTCTGGGCATGCCGGCGATCGTCTTCGGCGTGCAGGTAGATCCCGGTCGTCTCGATCGAGGCGTGGCGCAGGTTCTTCTGGATAAAGCGAATATCCGTGCCGGCGTCGGCCTGATGTGAAGCTGCCGAGTGTCGCAGCCAGTGCGTCGAGGCCCGGCGCAAGGTGGCCGCGCCAGCCGGATCGGTTGGCTCGAGCGTGTCGGCGGTTCGGCGGAAGATTTCCTTGGCGATCAGATAGATGGCGGTCGGCGTCAGGTGCCGCTCGTCGTTGCCGGCGACGCTCATCACGGCTGGCGTGTCTTCGGCTGGCAACGGCATCGGTGCCAGCCCATGGAACGTGCGGTAGCGGGCGAAGTCGGCCATCAGGGCATCAGCGACCCGCACCTCGCCCTCAGTGCCACCCTTGCCGATCACGTGCAGCCACCAGCGGCCGCGGCGCTGGAAGAAGTCCCTGGCCTTGGCGTTGGCCGCCTCGCTGGCGCGCAAGGCGGTGTGATACAGCAAACGGATCAGCCATCGGCTGCGCTCGTAATGCTGGCACTCGCGTGAAGTACCCCGCGGCCAGGTCTCGATGGCATCAAGGACGGCCTGCCACAGCGCATGATCGAGATAGCGCTCCACCCGGCGGCTGCGCACAGGGCCTGATGAATGGATGCGTCTGAGCGCCAGCGGATTGCCGGCAAGGTAGCCGGCGGCCACCAAGTAATTGAGCAGCCCGCACAGGATGCCGAGTGCCTGGCGCCGGCTACGCTCGGACAGCGGCCCGTCAAACAGCCGTCGTGCGCCCCCGCGCCGTGGCAGCGTGGGATCGGCCCAGTCTGCAGACGGTGCTGCCAGAAACTGCTCATAGAGCAGGAAGTCTTCGCGTGTGAGGCTCGATAGTGGTTTGCCTAGCGTGCGGGTGGCCCAGATCAGCAGCCGCACCACTTCCTTGCGGTAGCTGCGCAGCGTGTGCGGCGAGTTCGCGTACTCGGCCAGCCACAAGCGGGCAGCGTCGAGGTCGGTATCGGCGGCGATCAGCCGGCTGACACCGTGTGCGCGATTGGTGCCGTCGTGGCCATCGAGGCTACTGGGGAGCGCGAGCGGGAGAGCGGCTTCGGTCGCGGACAGGTTCATGGGTCTGACACGAATTTTCGGCGGGGTCTCGCATCGTACACCCGAGATACTTCCGATTATGGGAGTTATCGTAAATTACTAGCTCATTTCGTTATGCACATTACCTGATATGATCATATATCAATAACTTCGGGTCAGAAACCTTCATTCCTGGGCCGCTTTACACCAAGTTACCGATGAGCCGCATCACCGATACCCGCTTGCGCACACGTGAAGCCGCTGCCCGCTTAGTTGCCGCCGGCCGGCGGCCGCACCAAGTCACGGTCGACCTGATCTACGCGGAAATCCGCCAGGGCAGCCGCACGACCATCAACGACGAGCTCAAGCTCTGGAAGGACGAGCAGACGCGCAACGACGCCCTTTCCGAGGCACTGCCACCGGCCGTGGCCAATGCCATGATGTCCATCTGGGCGCTGGCCATCGAGCACGGCGAGCAGGTCTTTGCCGTGCGGGGTGAAGACCTGGAAACCGAAGCCGTCGCCGCCACCACACGTGCGGATGCGCTGGCGACCACCAACGCCGGGCTTCAGGCCGAAGTGCAGACGCTGCGCGGCCAGATCGATGACCAGCAGGGACGGCTTGCTGCGACCACCGCGGAACTCGCGCGCGTGCAGGCCGAGCGCGACACCGCCACGCACCAGGCCCAGGCCGCCGCCGCCGAACGCGACGTCCTGCGCGCAAACGCCGACACGGCCCTGCGGGAGCTGCAGTTTGCACACGCCCGTGAACTTGAGTCGCGGCAGGCCGCCCGCACCGAGCATGATGCCGCCATGCGGGCCGAGGTGGACCAGGCCACCGCCCGGCTCGAAGGCGTGCAAAAGCGCGTCATGCTGCAGGCCGATGAAGCCCGCGAAGCGCAGCGCCGTGCCGAGGCCGCCCTCTCGAAAACGCAGCAGCGCAACGAGCAACTCGTCGCCGACGTCCAGCGCATCTCGGCCGATGCCGCCGAGCAGCGCCGGCTGGCGGAGCGGCATGAGACGCAGCTCGTCAGCGTCCTCGACGAATTGCGTGAACTGCGGCGCGAGCGCGATGCACTCACCCGGCAGGTCGCGCAATTACAAGGACAACTCCAGGCCCAGGGCGCGCCGGCGCCCGCACGGCCAATGAAGCGGACGCGCTAACTTCCGGGGAATCGCAACGATCCTGGAGGCCACGCCGGAAAACCGGCGGACAACAAGAACACGCGCCCTGATGGCTGCCAATACGCACCGACTGACGATCCTGACCCGGCAGGAGATCGACGATCTGTACGCGCTCCCGCGCTTTACCGAAGAAGACCGGCATGCCTACTTCGCCCTGGACGAGCTCGAGCAGCAGCTCGTGGATTCCCGCTCGGTAGCGGTTGCGGTGCACCTGATCTTGCAGCTCGGCTATTTCAAGGCAAAGCCCCAGTTCTTCGATTACGAGCCTGATGACGTCCAGGACGACTTGAGCCACATCCTGGCCCGGTACTTCCCGGATCGCAAGCCCGGCACCATCAGCGTGCCGTCCGCCCCGACCCAGCGTGGGTTGCAGGACATCATCCTTGAGTTGTGCAATTACCGCCTTTGCGACGCCGACGCCAAGGCTGAACTTGAGCATCGCGCGCAGCGCCTGGCCATGCTTTCCACGCAGCCAGTCTACATCCTTCGGGAAATACTCCAGCATCTGAAGCAGCACAGGATTGTCCTGCCCATCTACACGTTCCTGCAGGACATGGTCGGCCGCGTCGTGAGCGCGGAACGCCGCCGCGTCTCGGACCTGCTCAGCAAGGCGCTCACCACTAAGATCTCCGAGCAGCTCGATGCGATGCTGAGCGCCGATGAGTCGATGTACCAGGTCAACATCCTCAAGCGAGAGCCGAAAGACTTCAGCTACAAGGAACTTCGTGCGGAGTCCGATCGCAGGAAGTTCTTCGCGCCCCTGCATGAGTTCGGGAAGAAATTCCTGGAGAAATCCGGGATCTCCAACGATAGCATTCGGTACTACGCCTCCCTCGTAAAGTTCTACACCGTGTACAAGCTGCAGCGCATGCCGGCTGGCATCCGGCGGCTGCTTCTGCTGTGCTTTGCCTATCACCGCTTCCGCCAAATCAACGACAACCTGATCGATGCCTTCATTCATCTGGTCGGCCAGTACGAAAAATCTGCGAGCCTTGCTGCCAATGACGCCGCCCAGAATGCCCTTGCTGAGGCGAGCACCGATCTGAAGGCCGCCGGCCAGGTCTTGCACCTCTTCGTCGACGACACGATCCCGCGCCACGCGTCGTTTGCCAGCGTCAGGGAGAAAGCCTTTTCGCTGCTTCCCCTGGAGCGTTTCGAGCGGGTCTCGAACTACATGAGCAACGTCGCATTCGACAAGACCGGATTCGAGTGGGAGCACTACGTTGCCTTGTCTCGCGTTATCAAGCGCAACATCCGCCATGTCTTTGTCGGCCTCGATATTGATGGTCGCGTGGCGGACGCCCCGCTGATGGAAGCCGTCGCCTTTCTGCAGGAAATGTTCCGCAGCGGCAAATCGCCACAGCAGTGCAAGCCCAACAAGTTTCCTGCCGCCGTCATTCCGAAAGGCCTGCAGTCCTAATCTTGACCCATGCCGGCTTTCGCGCCTGGGCCAAGGAAGGCAATCTGCATTTCCCGGACGAAAAGCGCTACGCCCTGCTCCACGAGGTCCTGCGCTACTGCGCCGACCGGTGCCTGTTGGCTTGCTGCTTTTCCCAGGAGCGCCGCTTGCGCGAAATCGCGGAGATGCTGGATGGAAGCTATCCACGCTATGCCCTGACGCGGGCGCGCGTGTCTGCACGGCGTAATACCCGGGGGCGGCCTCGCCTCTGCCCCCCGCTTCTGGCAGCAAAACCGCCTCAACGAGGCGGCCTGATGTTGGGGAAAGCCAAATTCAGTATATAACAATGGCATGACTGGAATGGATACCCTCTGGCTCTCGAATCCCACCCTTGCCTACCGCGACTGGCAGGCCCGCGAGGCAGCGGGCGCCGACAAGCGGCCCTTCTCCGCGCGTTCCATCGTGCAGCACCAGGGGATGTT
>NZ_KB902891.1:0-7776 GCF_000379565.1 Cupriavidus sp. UYPR2.512
ACTATGAAGGTCGGGGCCGGCGCGGATTCCACCATCATGCGACGCTGAGTATCGCAGCCTACGGCTTCCTGATGGCCGAACGACTCGCTGCGGTGAAGTCCGAAGAGAATAAAAAAAACTTCCTCGAACGCCAGATACCTGCGCTTCCCGCTGATTACATCCCCCGGGGCAGCCCTGCGCGCGCAGCGGCACGTGACTAATTCAATCACCACACTCCGTCATCAACTCAGTTTCCACCTGATCCGCGGCCTTGGCCTTTGCTCATGTTGCGCGTCTGGCTGATCGATCACATTTATGACACAGTAAGACTAAGGAAATGCTGAATTAATCAGTGCGCGGGTCATCGCGGCATTGAGTGAGTGCGTTGTCATAGGCAACCCTAGATTCAGGTCCGGTGATGAAGCGACAGATCAGTTTTGCGGAAGCAGAAGCCCACGGCAAGAAGCGAGTGACGCGCCGTCAGCGCTTCCTGACGGAGATGGAAAACGTTGTGCCGTGGTCGCGCCTGATTGCGACGGTCGAGCCGTACTACCCCAAGGGCAAACGTGGACGCCCGCCGATCGGTCTGGAGCGGATGCTGCGCATTTACTTCCTGCAGCAGTGGTACGGGCTGTCGGACGAGGCGCTGGAAGACTCGCTGTACGACAGCATGGCAATGCGGAAATTTGCCGGGATCGACCTGTGTGCATAAGCTGATTTCGTGATGGCGAAACTGGGGGATTTTGAGCAACAACGATGAGGGATGCGGGAGAACTTCCCTCAGACAGCGTGCGCACACGCCGCTGAGCGAAGATGTCGCCTTCGATTGCGCCAACAACGGCGCCAACAAAGGCGCCAACAACGAAGGAAACCTCGACAGTGTGTCACGCCCTGCTACAGACGCCAGCGTTTTATACCGTGTTGCGCCGCGTTGACGAAGACCTGGCGCGTTTGGTCCGAGAGAAGGGCTGCTGCCATTGTGGCAAACCACTGCACAGCGCCGACTACCCGCGCAAGCCACGCGGGTGTCCACCGGTGGCGCGGCTGCAATGCGATTCGCGCCTGAGCCTGTGCTGTTCGAACTGCCGCAGACGCACCACCCCCGAGTCGGTGCGCTTCCTGGGTCGGCGCGTCTATCTAGCCATCATCGTGGTGCTGCGCTCGAGCCGCGCACATGCCGTGTGTCTGGGCGGCTTGCCGCAGGTCGGTGCGGTCACGCTCGAGCGCTGGCGCCAATGGTGGAGCGAGGCCTTCCCCGGCACCCCAGCTGGCCGCTGGCTGCCCGGGCAATTGCCGCCGTCATCCACACCCGACAGGAGACTCATGTCACTATCCATCGATCACCGCAACCGATGGGCGCGCCTGCGCTTCTCGGTCATCGGCCCCTTGCTGGCTTCGCCGCCGGACAAGGGGGAATTGCAGCAGGCGTTCCACGCACTGGCCGCGAAGGTCTGGCGCCATCCCATTACCGGCGCCGACGTCCAGTTCGGCGTGTCCACTATCGAGCGATGGTTCTACCGGGCTCGCCACGTCCAGGATCCGGTCGATCGGCTCAGGAACCGTCTGCGCGATGATTGCGGTCACTTCGTCAGCCTGAGCCCGGCCATCATCGAGGCGCTCGTGCAGCAGTACCGGATGCACCCGGGCTGAACCGTCCTGCTTCACTACGAGAACCTGCAGGCCGCGATCCAGGGCAGCGCGGACACGCTACCATCCTATACCACGGTGCGGCGCTCCATGAAGGCACACGGCCTGGTGCGCAAACCTACCCCGCGCTCTGGCACCTGGACTTCCATCACGGTTCGCGCAAGGTCCTCACACCTGACGGGCAGTGGCACAAGCCCCTCCTGCTCTGCATCATGGACGACCACTCGCGGCTGGTCTGCCATCTGCAATGGTTCCTCGACGAGACCACCGCCTCGCTGGTGCACGGCGTCTCGCAGGCCATCATGAAGCGGGGCCTGCCGCGGGCGATCATGACCGACAACGGCGCGGCCATGATCGCCGACGAGTTTGTCGAGGGACTGGCCAGCCTGGGCATTCTGCACCAGACCACCTGCGTTGCGACCATAGCTGTCAGTATTGTCAAGTATCTCGTCAGTCAGAAGACAAAGGCGCCTTCGACATGACGCGTGAGACTGCTGACGAGGCCTTGGACCTAGTCTTCCAGTCGCCCAACCCAGCCATCAAAATCGAATTTCAGGGCGGCGAGCCCTTGCTCAACTTCGACCTGATTCGATACGTGGTTGACAAAGCCGAGCGACGCGGCCAAGCAGAAGGTCGCGACCTTGAGTTCGTTATTACCACGACTCTTGCACTCGCGACGGATGAAATCCTCGAGTACTGTAGGGACCATCACATCTATCTATCTTCATCGTTGGATGGCCCGGAGGATTTGCACAATAAGAATCGTCCGCGCCCTGGCCGTGATAGTCACGCACGGTTGTGTGTCCAGCAAAGGCTGGCATGTTCAGCAGGAGATAGACCTGCCGGGGTAAGAGTCAGACGCCCCGTAGCTTGGATAGCAGGGTGGCGGGAAACCAAGACTCTGAAGCCTATCGACGACCGTCTCCTTGGGGGACGCGCGAGTCATTGGGCCGTAATGAAAATGAACGTGGATGTGGCCTCGAAAGTGAAGAGATCCGAGGGCCGAGCCCGCAACCGTGAGGGCGAAGGCAAGATGGGTAGCCGAAAGCTGACCGACACGGCTATCTCACTTCGGCGGGGTGGAAGCGACGGCACGGTGGCAAGGACATGCTGAGCAACTGGAGAAGCCCTCCTCGCCCCGGCGCGAAATCGCCGGAGCAAGGTAGGCCCTATAACCGGCGAACCCGGGAAGTGGGTCGAAGGCGAGAGGGTGGCGGATGGGTCCGTAGTAGCTGTGAAGCCGGGTATTCAGCGGAGTCCATTTTTCTGCGGAGTGGGCACATTCTCCCGGCAATTTAGGACGACATATCAATGAGATAGCGTCGGCGACTTGTTCCTGGACTGGGCATAACAATTGGTGTTCTGCTTCTGCTTGTCGATCACCGACACAGCGAAGGAGGACATCATGTGGACGAGCTACTTCCCGAACTCTGGCATGGCGGATTTTATCCACCAGACGCCTGCCGAACCTTATCTGGATGGCTTCGTTGCAGCATTGATCAGCGCGGGCTATAGGCCGGGCACCATTCGACGGTATCTGCGTTCAGCGGCATACTTCAGCTACTGGCTACGAGGTCGTGGGCGATTATTGGCCGATCTTGAGAAGGCCAACGTCGACGAGTTCAAGGAACACTTGCGCGCCTGTGAGTGCGAGCGGTTCAAGCGTGTGAACGATTATGATTTGCGCGGAGCAAGCGCATTTCTGCGACACCTCCAGGCAACGAGCGCCGTCCCCGTGGTGGAGCAAGCCGCGACTAGACCGACGATGCCACCGCTGTTTTTGCAGTTTTGCGAGTGGATGCGCCGGCATCACGGGATGCCGGACACCACTCTCAACACCTATCGGCGGACTATTGTTGATGTTCTGCAAACACTCGGCAGCAACCCCCGAGATTTTGCGATCGCCGACCTGCGCGCCTTCGTTCTCGATCGGGCGAGCCGGCACGGAAGGTCGCAAGCCAGAGTGGTGATCACAGCACTACGTGCGTTTATCCGCTTTCTCATCGCCCAGGGGCAGTGCCAGGTTGGCCTGGACGTTGCGATTCCAACCATTGGGGGTTGGCGCCTTTCGGCGCTGCCACGCTACTTGCCTCCCGCGGATGTCGAACGTGTGTTGGCCGCGTGCGACTCGGCAACCGTCACCGGAGCCCGCGACCGCGCCATCCTTCTGTTGCTAGCGCGCTTGGGGCTGCGTGCCAGCGATATCTATGCCCTGCGTCTGGGAGATATCGATTGGGCGCAGGCGACTGTTCAGGTCCTGGGGAAGTCGCGCCGTATGGTTCAGCTACCGCTACCCCAGCAGGTCGGAGATGCCATCGCCCATTACTTGGCGACGGCACGCCCGGCGGTGAGATCGGACCATCTGTTTCTGCGGGTCGCTTCACCAGTCGGTCCCTTTCCAACGAACAGCACTGCCGTTTCCGCTATTGTAAAAAGTGCTATTCATCGCGCCGGCGTGAGCGCCCCTTCCCATGGCGCGCATCTATTGCGTCATTCCGCTGCCACAGCGTTACTGGCAGAAGGTGCGTCCCTTGAGAGCATCGCCGTATTGTTACGCCATCGCTCGCTGGATACCACGGCCCATTACGCGAAGGTCGACGTGAGGTTGCTACGCGAGCTGGCGCAACCGTGGCCGGAGGTTTCGCCATGCTAATCTCATCCATCGACGCCTATCTGGCCATACGGCGCTCGGCGGGCTTCGGATTGCGCGTCACCGAAGGCTTCCTGCGCAACTACGCTCGCTTCGCCACCGCACGCGGCGAAACTCACGTACGCGAACAGACTGCGCTTGAATGGGCCGCTTTGGCTCCGTCTGCCTCTCAACGCGGTCGCCGTCTCGAGGCGATAAGAATCTTTGCCAGCCACGCACAGGCCGAGGACACGCGGCATGAAGTCCCACGTCGGAACGTATTTCCGCGTCAGCGACTGCTGTATCGCCCCTTCATCTTCACGGCAGGCCAAATCCGTCAGCTCTTGGAGCAAGCCGCACGCTTGCCACCCTCCGACTCCTTGCGGCCGTGGACCTATTGCACGCTGTTCTCCTTGCTGGCGGTGACGGGGCTGCGGATTTCGGAGGCGCTAGCGCTGCGCTTCGAGGATATCACCGCAGACGGTCTGGTGATTCGTGCAAGCAAATTTCATAAGAGCCGCTTGGTACCCCTACATCCGAGCACGCAGGCAGGGTTGGAGCGCTATTTGGAGCGGCGCCGGCAACTCGGCGGAGGGGACGACCACGTCTTCATCTCGAGTCGTCGTCGTGGTCTTCACTACTCAGCCGTGCAGGAGACCTTTCGGACTCTGGTGCAGGAGATAGGACTGGATCCGGATCCCGGCCGATCAGGCCCGCGACCTCGAATCCATGACCTTCGGCATAGCTGGGCCGTTAGAGCACTGGAGAGCTGCCCGGCTGGTTACGACTACGTCCGCCAGCACGTACTCGCGGTGTCTACCTATCTCGGCCACGTGAAACTCAGCGGCACATTTGTCTATCTGCATACCACTCCACAGTTGCTCAGCGACATCGCCAATCGGTGCGAGGACTTTTTCAAAGGAGCCATCTCATGACGTCACTTGCCACTCATGTCAGCGTCTTTCTGCGCGAGCGTCTTCCCTTGGAACGTCGGGCCAGCGAGCGCACCTGCGATACCTACGCATTGGCCTTACGCCTGTTCTTCGAGTTCGCCGCCAAGCGACTAAAGATCAGACCTTCGGCGCTGGAATTGGAACAGCTCGATGCACCGCTGGTGCTTGATTTCCTCACCCATTTGGAAACCGAGCGTGCCAACAGCCCCGCTACCCGCAATGTTCGCTTGGCCGCGATTCGCACTTTCATGCGATTCATCGAGTACCGAGAACCGTCGGTCTTCGAGCAGATCCAACGCATTCGGGCGATCCCCCTAAAACGTGCCGACACGCGCTTGGTCGACTATCTCAACCGCGACGAAATGCAAGCCTTGCTCGATGCGCCGTCGCTAACCATCCGTGACGGTATTCGTGATCGCGCCATGCTGTACGTCGCCTATTCAGCAGGGTTACGCGTCTCCGAGTTAGTTGGTTTGCGTCTGGAGAATTTGAGTTTTGAGCCTCGGCTCAGCGTCCACGTTCTCGGCAAAGGCCGGCGCGAACGAGCCTTGCCCTTGTGGCGAGAAACGGCCACTGCGTTGCGTGCCTGGTTGGCACTGCGGCCTACGGGGCAAGCGACGGAGGTCTTTCTCAATGCACGCGGAGCCGCAATGACCCGCTCCGGGTTCGAGTACATTCTGCACAAACATGTCCAAACGGCAGCACAGCGTTGTCCGACACTCCTAACCAAAAGAGTATCTCCCCATTGCCTTCGACATTCATGTGCCCTTTCTATCCTGCAATCGACCGGCGACATCCGCAAAGTCGCGTTGTGGCTGGGCCACGCCAGTAAACAAACAACGGAGATGTATCTGCGGGCCGATACAACGACACTGCTCGAAACCATGAACTCCACTGTCCCGCCTACCCTTCGTAAGGGACACTTTCGCGCACCCGATCAGCTCATTGAACTTCTGAGGACTGTGTAAGCGCGTGTAATGTTATGCGGAGTGGAAACGATGGTGCCTACAGGGATGTCCTTGCCTAGGCCTTCCCACTCCGCAGAAAAATGGACTCCGCTGAATACCCGTTAGGCGCTGCAGCGCCTAGCGGGTAACGCCGGTGGAGCGAAGGGGCGCTGCTGTTTGTAATGTCCTCGACAACATGGGAGGCAAGGACGAGATGACAAAGGCGTCCAGCAGTTTGCAGGACCTGAGGCGGGGAATATACGTCAAGGCGAAGGCTGAACCGTCCTGGCGTTTCTGGGGGTTGTACGTCCACGTCTGCAAGATGGAGACGCTGCGCGAAGCGTATTCGCTGGCCAGAAAGAACAACGGCGCACCGGGTATCGACGGAGTGACGTTCGAGGCCATCGAGGCGCAAGGCGTGGAGTCCTTCCTCGAGCAGATACAGGGCGAACTGATCGAGCGCACCTACGTACCGCTACGGGCGCGGCGGCAGGAGATACCGAAGGACGGGGGCAAAGTCCGTGTCCTGTCGATCCCATCTAAAAGTAACGGCAAAGTCCGCGTTCTCCAGGTTCCTTGCATCCGCGACCGCGTGGTGCAAGGCGCGCTCAAGCTCATTCTGGAACCGATCTTCGAAGCAGACTTCCAACCGGGGTCATATGGCTATCGTCCGAAGCGGACCGCGCATGAAGCGGTGCATCGGGTGGCGACGGCGATCGTTCAGTGCAAGACCCGCGTCATAGACTTGGATCTGCGCGCCTACTTTGACACCGTGCGGCATCATCTGCTGCTCGACAAGGTGGCTCGCCGAGTCAATGACAACGCGGTCATGCGTTTGCTGAAGCTGATGCTGACGTCATCGGGCAAACAAGGCGTACCACAGGGTGGGGTGATCTCGCCTCTGCTCAGCAATATCTACCTCACTGAGGTCGACCGAATGCTTGAGCGGGCGAAGGACACCACGCGCAATGGGAAGTACACCTACGTCGAGTATGCCCGTTTCGCTGATGACCTGGTCGTGCTAATCGACGCCCATCCGCGCCATGCGTGGCTGCTGGGGGCGGTAAGCCGACGGCTTCGGGAAGAGTTTGCCAAGTTACAGGTCGAGGTCAATGAAGAGAAGAGTCGCACGGTGGATTTGGACTGCGGTGAGAGCTTTGGCTTTCTGGGATTCGACTTCCGTCGATTGCGCAGCATAAAGAGACAGGTGTGGCGAGCGCACTATACGCCCAAGTTGAAGAAACGCACGGCGTTGCTGCGCAAACTCAAGGAGGTGTTCAGGCGATACCAGTCGCAGCCGGTGGATCGAGTGGTGCAACTGATAAATCCGGTGTTACGTGGCTGGGTGAACTACTTCGCTGTCGGACACTCCAGTGAGTGCTTCAGCTTCATCCAGGACTGGGTGGAAAAGAAGGTCAGGCGCCATCTTGGGCGATCCCGGAATCGTCAGGGCTTCGGCTGGAAGAGGTGGAGTAGGCGATGGCTCTATGACGAACTGAAGCTGTTCAATGGCTATCGGGTTCGTCGTGGCCCATCGACGAAAGCGTCGCCAGCATGATGAGTCCCATAAACTTGACATGAAGCAAACAGGAGAGCGTAGTGCCATATGTGGTGTTGGCTC
>NZ_KB902892.1:0-7712 GCF_000379565.1 Cupriavidus sp. UYPR2.512
GATGCAATGACGGTTCGCAGGCGAACCGCATGTCTTCGGAACCTTCAAACATTGGATGGGCTACACGCACTTCCTGACGCGCACGCTACCGAATGTAGGTACTGAAATGAGCCTGCATGTTCTGGCGTACAACCTGAAGCGCGTCCTTCGAATTCTCGGGTTCTCGAAAACAATGACGGCAATGCGCCTGGTGGGTGCGTAAGCACCCATTTGCGCCTAAAAAATGGGCTGAAGATCGCCCTCAGGAGCTCATTGGCGCTGTTCGCACCCGTTTCGGCGTCGTCCCATGACCAGATTGGCCGAAAATTCGATAAGAGAGGAGACGCGCATTAGTGCGATTCGAGAGACGTTTCCACACGGCCTCGGTCGGGAACGGTCAACTACCTTTCGATCTCAGATGTCGCATGCCGGCCATCGGAGCCGACGTTCGAATGTCGGCGTTGAGCCGGGAACCAGCGTCCATAGTCCGAGACAACGGACTTTGGTGCATGGGATCATGTCGGGCGCATTGGTGGCGCAAGCCCCCCCGATCCTGGCCGATCAGGGCGTGTTTCTTGCTATCGTCACGGGCGTCGGCCCATCCTCCGCCGCCCGCGCCAAGCGTCACGCGTTCTGCGGGTAAACTCCCGGGGCCGGTGAGGGCTGCGGGGAAAATCCCGGATCCGGATCCCCGCCGCTCGGCTTGTATGTTGGCATAGCCTCCAGCCAACCTTTCATTTTCGCCAAGAAATCCGCCGCTCCTGGCGGCAACTCCGGCATTGGGGTAGGCAGCATAGCCATCCCTCCCCGTACGTTGCACATTTGCTTACGCTCGATCCCGTCGGCACGTGACAGGTCTGCGATTACCAATTGGCTTGGCATCTTTTCCTCCTACAGAAGTTGGGCGAACGCCGAATCTTTGACGCTCACGAGCGTATCGCAGAGACCGTGCCAGGGAGGAAGTGCGAGCCGTACTATGCCCACCAGGACAGGAGGAAGCCAATCGCGTTGGCTGCGCTCCAACAATTTCAACCGAACTGTTGGAGTGAACTGTTGGAGCCAACAGCTTCACTGGCAGGCCTACGTCTGCATTAGCCGGTGTCGAATGGCAGCTACGGGTTGCGGATTCAACCGGTCGATGCAACACACTGAAGGCTTTGCGAGCCTGAGGGGTGCTGCATCGACCGGTTGAATCCGCAGTCGGACAGCGACTATCCAGAGAAGTGCAGACTTGATCTCCCTTTGTAGAAAGGAGATCGTCATGGAACAGCTATATTCCCATCCCCGAATTCGCGTCCCTTGGAACAAGGGCAAACTCACCGGACAAAAGCCGCCATTGAAAGTCAGCGAGGTTTGGGCCATATGTACGCGACTGCAAATGACGTCGAACATACGCGAGCTAGGGATGTTCAACCTCGCGATTGACAGCAAGCTGCGAGCGTGCGACTTCACACGACTCCGCGTGCAAGACGTCTGCCACGGTAGCCAGGTCGCTACCCGGGCTACCGTGTTGCAGCAGAAGACTCAGCGACCGGTACAGTTTGAGATCACGGCTCCGACCCGTGAGAGTTTGGAGGCTTGGATCAAGGCTCGCCGATTGAGAGCGCCCGAGTTTTTGTTCCCGAGCCGGTTGCACTCTTCCCCGCATCTCTCGACCAGACAGTACTCGCGAATCGTACATCGCTGGGTTGCATCCATCGGTCTCGACGATACGGCGTACGGCACGCACACAATGCGACGCACCAAGGTCTCGTTGATCTACCGGCGCACAAAGAATTTGCGCGCCGTCCAGTTGCTGCTTGGGCACACCAAGCTCGAAAGCACCGTTCGATACCTCGACATCGAAGTAGACGATGCATTCGAAATGGCCGAGCAAACTGACGTGTGACAACCTGATGGCCGGCGAGCGGTCGCTTGCCGGCCAGCAAGCGACGTTGGTCATCGCGATCACCGAGTCATTCGAATGTCCGCTCCCTAGTGACAAGGGACTTTGGCCCGCCAACGACACACCTCACTTTCATCGGCCGAGCGGCTGTCCCGGCTTATCTGATTGAGAATGGTGAGCAGCGTCCTTTCCAGGCAGCACAGATCTTTGCCACGGCGGAAGCACTCTCGCTTCACATTGGGCTGGCTGGCCTGCCTGGGGAGCACGTTCGGGTCCTTCAGCTCTTTAATGGAGGCCACCGGGCCTTCAGCAGGCAGCACGGGTCTTGTGGGTCGGCAACCCAATCCCTTGCGCACGGCACTCCGGACCACGGTTATGGACTAGGTGAAGGCGCTGAAGGCCGGCGTCGTGATTGACGATGTCGCCCACCGAAATCTCACTCCATCGGGACCGTCTGGTACGGCCCAACGTAGAGACAGCGTCTGTTGGTTTCCCACCCACATCACGGTAGTCGAATCGTCGCCTATCGCGCCCCGTGGGCCCAATCCGTGGCGACGTACGCACACCAAGACACTGGCACGCGACATGCGATACGACTAGTGAGCAAGGGACACGGCAACTCGCTACATCCAATGCTCACTAACTCGACCTGAGCAAAGGAGCTTCATCATGGCTACCCAAACCAACGAACGCGCGACCATTGTCATTCATGACCTGCCGGCCATCGAAGTCCTGGATTGCGTCGAAATGTCCGCCATCAAGGGTGGCCAGATCGACCAGCGCCTCGCAGACTACATCCAGAACGTCTATCAGTACACCCATGACTGGGCAGGTGGCGCCCGCCCAGTCCCGAAGTACTGACCGCAGCGCCTTGCCGGCCGACTTCTTGCCATCGTGCGTTGGTCGGCCGGCATCCTATTGGCGATGTCGGCGCCGGCAGCGCCTATCAGCAAATGTGCATCAGCCCGGCGGGGTGATGCCGCCGTAGCCCATGCGCGGTCCTTCGGCGGCTACTCCGTAGCTTTTTGTTTTCGAGTCGCGCCTAGCGACCGGCCTGGCTTCTGGCGGCTCCTATCCTGTCAACGGACATTAATCTCAGCGCTGTCAAATGACAGAGAAGGGTCGGGAAACGACTGACGACTGCGAGACTGGCTGGCCTGCCGAGATTCCGAGCGCGCGCAGACATTCCTTCGGGCGCTGCAGGGCGAGCAGATGAAGGCCGAGCCGGCGCCCATTTAGTGCCGCGTGAACCGATGCCTTTCACCATGCTGACTCACCGGAGCGGCTCAAACCGCTTGTACTGATGAAAGTGTCGGATTGCGCGTTGATGGTCGCCTATCGCCTCGTGGAGCCGTGCGGCGTTGTAGTGCGCGTCCGCAAAATCGGGAGCCAGAGCGATACACGCGTGGTATTCGGCGAGCGCCCTCTCGACATGCCCGCTGTCTTCTAGCGCAACGGCAAGATTGAATCGAATCAATGGCCCGTCGACACCTCGGTCCAGCGCAGATCGATACAAGTCGACGGCATCCTCATAGCACGAACTGTCACACAGCAAGCACCCCAGATTCACGTATGCATCGACCAGACCGGGGTCAGCAGCTATTGCCTTGCGGTAGGCCCGCTCCGCCTCCTCTGGATCATCTCGTTCAAGGCCCTGCGCAATTTCGAACAAGTCATAGCCGTTCAAGTCGACGGTAACGGGCGACACCGGGTTAAGCCGGAGCACCGGCGCGGAGCGGTCAGGCGTTTCGAAGTCCATGATTCGCTGACCGGTTTCCGCATGCCATTGACCGTGCTCGTCCTTCACGGCCACCAATCCGCGAAGCGCCGTGATACGGATGCCGGTCAGAGGCCTGCCAGTGCCAAGCGCTTCCAGCCTCTTGATCGATCGGACGACGCGCCGAGTTGGCACATTCGCGGCGCGAAGAGATTGCGCCGTGCGAAACAGCAGCAAGTCCTGGAAGGAGAAGCGATACTGGTTCCCTGGCCCGCGGGCCGGCGTCACGATGCCAGATGCCACCATCGTATTGACCATTGAACGCGAAACGCCAGCCAACGTCTGCACGTCGCGCAATGTGAAGGACTGCATGTTCAGGCCTTCTTCGCGCGCTTTGGAATGGTTGCCACGTTGGTCGTGGTTCGCTTGGCGCTCTTGCGTGGTGCAGGTGACTCTGCGGCAGCCGCCTTTGCAGTGGCCGTTTTGGTCGCAGCCGCTGAGCGCTTGCCAGTGGACAAACTTTTCTTCAGCGCTTCGACGAGGTCGATCACCTGGCCAGACGGCGAAATCTCCACCGGCTCCGGAGAGACGATTTGCTTGCCGGCAATCTTCGCATCGATGGCGGCCAGCACGCGCTGCTTCTCCTCATCGCGATACTGGCTGGCATCGTAGTGGTCCTCGGACGCCTGCTCAATCAGTTGGATGGCGAGCTTCATTTCGGCATCGGATACGGCGACGTCTTCGATATGCAGATCGGCAATGGACCGAACTTCGTCCGCAAAGAGCAGTTGCTGAAACACGAGTCCGCCATCGATGGGTCGGATCTGGACCATGTGTGATTTGCCCTTGGACGCCCATTTCGCGATCGCACACTGGCCCGTCTTCGCCATGGCGGCACGCAGCAAACTGTAGGGCTTGCCACCACGCTTGTCCGGGGCGATGTAGTAGGTCTTGTCGTAGTAGATGGGATCGACGCCCGTCTCCGGCACAAACGCGACGATTTCGACGATATGGCTCGCTCCCTCCTCTAGCGCCTTGAGTTCGTCCGGACTGAAGATCACGAACTGGTCTTTCTCGAACTCGTAGCCCTTCACCATCTCCTCGCGCGGCACCACCTCCCGCGTTTGCTCCGATACGTATTGCTGCTTCAGTCGCGAGCCTTCCTTGCTGAGCAGATTGAAGCGCACCGCGGTCTCGGAATCCGTGGCGGTGTATAGCTTCACCGGGATCGAGACCAGGCCAAAAGAGAGGGAAAGCGAGGCAAGTGATCGCGCAGCCATAATGCTATCTCCACGTCACGAAAGACAATCACGACACCGTCAGCCCGAGAGCCTCCATGGCACCCCTGAGGCTCTGCGCCGTCGACCAGAAGTCACTCCATGGGTCGTTTGTCCGGAAGCTCAGGTACTCCCGGGCGTTTCGAACCGTCCATTGGTCGGCGCTTTTGAGCTGCGGCAGTTGATCCCATGATACTGGCATCGACACGCCCATGCCGGGGCGCGCACGCGCCGAGAACGCGACGGCGGTGGTCTGCGCAGTGCCATTACGCAAGTAGTCCACAAACACCCTGCCCTTACGGTTGCTCGCGCCTGACCTGGCCACGAAACGCTGAGGGAGAGCCTTCGTCAGGTGCAGCACTGCAGCGCGTGAGAAGGACTTCACAATGTCATAGTCCAGCTCGGTCGCCACCGGCACAACGACGTGCAGGCCTTTGCCGCCGCTGGTCTTGAGCCATGCTGCAAGCCCCAATTCGCCTAGCAGCGTCTGCACCAGTATCGCGGCCTCTTGGACGTGCTGCCACGACACGCCTTCCCCGGGGTCTAAATCGAAGATGACGCGGTCGGGGTGGGCAAGATTCGCGGCCGTGGAGTTCCATGTATGGAACTCGACCACATTCAGTTGCGCGGCCCCGACCAGCGCTTCGGCCGAGTCGATTGTCAGCAAGCGGCTATGCCCAGGCCACAGGGACGCCGGCTGCTCGGTCAGCCCCGGCAGCTTCGTGGTTTCGGCATGCTTCTGAAAGAAGACTTCTCCACCGATGCCATCGGGCGCGCGCAGAAGCGCCACGGGACGCGCAGCGAGATGCGGAAGCATCCAATCCGCCACGCTTTCGTAGTACCGCACCAGGTCGAGCTTGGTAATGCCGGTGGTCGCGTCAATCACTCGCTCGGGGTGGGTGACTTTCACGCCAGCGTGCGCTGTACCGGGATCGACCCGCACGGCTTCCCTGCGGACATCGCTCGCCGGTGTTTCGCTGCGCAGCGCCTTGAAAGACGCCTGCCGTATCTGCCCCGCCGGTGTCCAATCGGCAAACTCGACTTCGGCCACCAGGGACGGCTTGACCCAGTGCGGTGCACCTGTCCTGGTCGAGCCCCACCTGCTCCCCCGGGTTGAAACCGGTTGAAATGGCGCTGCGTCAATGGCCAGCTTCGCGAGCCGGGCCCGGAGTACGGCCGCGCTCTTGCTGTCCCATCCAGTGCCGACGCTGCCGGCAAAGCGCAATTGGGCATCCTCATAGACGCCCAGCAGCAGCCGGCCGATCTCCCCGGGCGCGCCTTCGCGGTCCCCGAAGCCGCAGATCACGAATTCCTGGCGCAGCCGGCATTTGGCCTTGAGCCAGTCGGCATTGCGGGAAGAGCTGTAGGCGGAATCCGCCCGTTTGAGCATCAGGCCTTCTAACCCGAGTTCCGCCGCGGCCTGGAAGACCTGCGGTGCCGGCGCCTCGAAACTCTCGCTGAAGCGAACGCGCTCGGAGCGGTCGTCGATGAGTCGCGCCAGATGAGCCCGGCGCTCGCGCAATGGCACGCGGCGAAGGTCACGCCCTTCCCAGTAGGGGACATCGAACACGAAGTAGAGGATCGATTCGTTGTGATGGCCATCGATCGCGTTCTGCAGCGCATTGAAGTCGGGTAGGCCGTCGCGCAGCACCACGATCTCACCGTCGATCCACCCTTCGGAGATGTCCAGCTTTTCGACTTCCTTCGCGAGACTGCCGAGCTTGCGGGTCCAGTCGTGGCCGTTGCGCGTGATCAGGTGAACCTTGGCGTCGATGATCCGGGACAAGAGCCGATATCCGTCGAACTTGGTCTCGATGATCCAGCCGGCGCCGCTCGGCAGTTTTGCCGTCGGCGTGGCCAGTTGCGGGGCCAGGCGCGATGGCGCCGGCGCCGGTACTGCGGCCGACAGATCGGCGGCGCGAGGCATCGAGGCGCTGGTGCTCTCCCGGTCTTCAACGGGGCCCAGTGGATGCGTGATGACGCTGTCAGGCAATGCTGAGATGACATCGAATTCCGCATGCGGCTTCGCCCATTGGTCTCGCTTCTTGAATAGCATCCACTGGTCGTCAGCATCGCCCGGCTTCGAGATTCGCACCAGTTCCCAGCGGCCGGCAAGCTTTTGGCCATGCAAGGCGAATTCGAGCTTGCCTTTCGCCATGCTCGCCTGCGCGTCCCCCACCGGCTCCCACGTGCCGTTGTCCCACACAATGACGGACCCGGCCCCGTACTGCTTCGGCGGGATAGTGCCTTCGAACTCCGCATATTCCACCGGGTGATCTTCGACGTGGATGGCGATGCGCTTGTCGGCTGGATCAAAGCTGGGGCCCTTGGGCACCGCCCAACTCAGCAGCACGCCGTCGAGCTCGAGGCGGAAGTCGTAGTGCAAGCGCTGCGCCCAATGTTTCTGGACGACAAAGCGCAACGGCGCCTTGGTCAAACGGTGTCGTGAACGCGCGGCCGGTTCAGCCGTGACCCGGAAATCACGTTTTTCTCGGTATCGCTCAAGGGAACCTCGTGCCATGGAAACAGCATAGGCGCACGCTCCCTCATCTCGTAGGCGGTGTATTCCTACACCTAGGAGCTCGTCGGAGTTGAGGTGAAGCGCGATTCAAAACATCAGGTTCATGACTGGGTTCGCGGCCGGATTGCGGGCTCATCTCAGTCGTCAAAACGCGATGAAGGTATTTGAAAGTGGATGAGGAAGGCAATCGGGCGATTAGGCGGCACAAAGAGCCCGCTGATCGGCCCTACACACCCCGTAATACGTTCATCCGCTTGATGTTCCACGCGAGCGCGACCAGCGACCATTCCGCCGCGACGTTGGACAGCCCGCGCAGCGAGAACTGCCGGAATC
>NZ_KB902893.1:0-7681 GCF_000379565.1 Cupriavidus sp. UYPR2.512
GTACGCAGGTGATGCGCTCGCGCATCGAGCCGATGAAGAAGTTCGCCCGCACCGTGCGTGCCCACCGTGAGCTGATCCTCAACTACTTCCGTGCCCGCAAGCAGTTCTCCAGCGGCGNCGTCGAGGGCCTGAACAACAAGGCCAAAGTCACCATGAGAAAATCGTACGGATTCCGAACCTTCAGGGCGACGGAAATCGCGCTATATCATGCACTTGGCAATCTTCCTGAGCCTTCGTCAACCCACACTTTTTCCTGACGAACCCAAAAAAAGCCCGCTCCGGCAATGCGGAAGCGAGCTTGTTCGCAGGAAAACCCGTTGCCACGCCCCTTCCGGGGGCGTGGCAAACAGGGAGCTGTGCGCCAATGCGCATGCTCTACTTGAGGACGTAAAGTCGTCCTCGTGCAGCATGGTCACGCTGCACTTCAACCCATTTAGAACACGTGGTTCGCCGCAGGTTCACGGATCAGCCGACGACGGCCGTTCTGCCCAGGAGGGGCCAAGAGAGAGAGACGCCACATGGTCCCGAGCTCGAACGGTGTCCACAGCGCAGAAGCAGCACTGATAAGGACGCGTATTACGGATGATAGATGGGGAGCAGACGGCGAAGTTGCTCATCACAATGGAATGTCCACACCGGTAGCCAACCGGTCGGCGCATGCGCTAGGGCACGACTTGAGAAATGCAGTGGACTCGCGGTGGAGTCAGGTCGATGCGTCGGAGGCGCGAGGTGTGATTGGATTATGCATCGACGCCACAATTTGCATGCCCCGGAAAGCTTGCGAATTTCATATAGCTTTTGCGGCAAGCGTCCATGCGGTCCTGGCTGACAATTTGCGGCGAGAGAGTAAACGCCGAAATGGATATGGCCACGCCTGACTATGATGGGAGCGTCCCGGGTCCGGACGAGAACAGCAACGACAACAGCAACGACGACGCAGCCCGCCGCAAAGCCGCCGGCTTGCGCCCTATCCTGCGCCTTGGCAGCGATGGCCGCCTCGCGAAGATCGTGCCTGAGACGGACTCGCGCGCCGTCGTCATCTACTGTTCCACCTTCGTTCGCGATTTTGTCGCGCGGGACTTCAATTTTTGCGCGGCGCGACCTCAAAGATCGCGTCAAGAAGGAATGCGAGCGCACCGGCCGCAAGTTCCTGTACTGGAAGCAGGCCGCGCCGTCCGAGTCGATCCGCCTCAACCCGCTGGAGAACTGGTCGCAGCCCTCGGAGATCCCGAGCCGCATCGCCCAGCTGATGGAAGAAGGGCCGTTCCGCGACTTCGCCTTCCTCTTCATTGACCGGGCGGTCAAGGGTGAACTGTATGTAGGCGACAAGCCGAACCTGCGCTCGATCCTCAACTATGCGCAGTCCGGCATCAACAGCCTGCTGGAACGGTGCCTCAAGCGCTTCTTCCCCGAATCCGGCATGGCCGACTGGGAAGATGAGGTCAACGGATTCATGCAGAAGCTCGGGCAAAAGAGCGATGCGACGCTCCTCGACGGCATGGTGCAGCTCTACCTGCAGCGCTTCGCCAACGTCGGGCGCGCTCACGAATCGATCGACGGCCTGGTCTCGACGTTCACGCATGACCGCGAGCATTACATGCGCATCATCGCCTCCGCGCTGCCTCTGCTGCAGATGCTGGCCACCGGCGAGACCGGCCTGATGCTCGCGCCCAAGGCCGATGACTTCGAAGATGACCGCGAGATCTGGGACATCGACAAGATCATCAAGCAGAAGGCCGTGCTGTGCGTCGGGCTCGACTCCATGTCCAACAGCATCGTCGCCAAGGCCATCGCCTCGATGATCCTGTCCGACATCGCCTCAGTGGCCGGCACGATCTACAACTTTTACGACAAGCCGCCCGGTGTCGTCCTCATCATCGACGAGGTGGCCGAGGCCATCAACGAGCAGGTGATCCAGATCCTGAACAAGGGGCGCGGGGCGGGCTTCAAGGCCTTTGTTGCCTTCCAGAGCCGGTCCGATTTGGAGGCCAATCTCGGTAACGCAGCAAAAATTCTGCAGGTGTTGGCGAACCTCAACAACCAGATCATCTTACGATTGGAAGACACCGACACGGCGCAGTGGTTCTCCGACAAGGTGGGCGAAACCGGCATCACCAACATCGTCCAATCGAGCACCACCAGCACCGGCAGTGAGGCCCACGTGGGCGAATTCAGCGGATCGGTGTCCCGTTCCCGGCAGCTGGAGAAAGTGCCCCTGATCCCGGTGCGCCTGATTACCCAGCTCCCCAATTTGCAATATTTCCTGCGGGTTTCCGGTGGCGCTGTCTACCAGGGCCGCATCCCCATCATCGAAGGATAGTTCGCACATGACCAGCCTGTTTCGCCAGATCGTCAAAGAGCACAAGCTCTCGGCCAAACTGTCGCCCGTCTTCATCTGCTTCCCAGAGCTGGATGACGTCTGCACCCGCCTCGTTGACTTCATCGGCCTGAACTTCATTGTGCGCGACGAGCCGCTGGTGAAGGAGATGCTGATGGACGCCCTCGCCGGCTATAAGGCCGAACGCAAGGACGGCTATGGCAACGTCGCCTTCATGCGAGGCCTCTTTGGCCGCGCGCACGAGCTGTACGCCAAGCGCTACGCCGCCTTCAAGGGCGAGAAGTACACCGTCTGGGCGCCCTTTCTGGAACCGATTCCGCTATTCGAAGGCCGGCAGGCGCCCGGGTATGTGTGCCGCATGGTTGACGAGCCCTGCCCCGAGCCCATCACGCCGCGCAGCGCGGCCTTCCAGCTCGCCGCCCGCGTCCTCAAGGGACCGACCTTCCGCCGCTATTTCGAGGAATACGATGTCTGTGGCCAACTCGCTCATTGCTAAGCTTTCCGGCCTCGCCCCCGCGGAGGTCGCGGATATGCGGGCATGGGTGCGCGCGAACGATGCCGATGCGCCGGTACCGGAGCGGTTCGCCCAGGGCCGGCACGCCTTTGCCATGGCGATGGTGAAGCTTGAGCAGACCCGTCCTGCCCAATTCTGGGGCGGGCTGCTCGCCTTTGTCGCGATTCCGATCCTGGCCCTGCACGCGCTGGTGCGCTGACATGAGCAACAGTCGTTTCGTATCGCACCTGCGTCTGTGGCTCATCGTCATGCCTGTCCTGTTGGCGACGCTCGCGCCCATGCTGCCTGACGACAGGCATTTCGAAGTCGACCCCGCCGAACAGGCCACAGTCGCATCGCTGTTCGGGGAGGATCGGGCCGAAGGCCTTGCTAGCCGTGCCAATGCGCGCTTCCGCGCCTGGTTCGTTGACTCGGGCGCGGTCCGCCGCTCCTATTCTGGCTCTGCCAACCCGAGCCTGATCAACGACGGCGGCACGGCCGGTCTTGCCGCCGGCTGGATACAGCATTTCTGGATGGAGATGTACCGCGGCATCTACCGCGCCGCGGTCGCCGGCAACTGGGCATGGGGTGCGTTCTTCTTTGCTGTCGCCATGCTCAACGACGGCGCCGTGCAGCGGCGCATCCGCGCGGCGGCCGCAGGGGTCGCAAGCCCCGTTGGCTTCCACCTCGCAGCGCACGGCCTGCTCATTACGCTCGGCGTGAGCGCATCGGCCCTGCTGTTGCCATTCTCGCTGCCCGCCTCCGTCTGGACGGTCGCCACCGCTTGCGTGGGCGTGCTGGCCTAGCGTCTGGCTGCCTCGTTCCACGTGAATCGGTAGGCGCCCTCGCATTCACCACTACCTACAGTATTCAACGCGGATCGCCCAACCATGGTGGTCCATTCAGGAGAAAACCGCATGACCACCACTACCGACACCGCCGTTGTCACCCAGGACGACGCACTGCTCGCCGCCACCACGGATGCCGTGGCTCCAAACACCGCCATCGGGGAACCGGCCGACGCCCCGCCGGGCACCAGCCCTGGCGTGATCGACGGCGCCGACGACGGCTCGATCGAGCGTGAACTGGTGGACATGGAAACGGCGGCCGATTCGCTGCGCAAGGAAGGCCTGATCTCGGCAGACGAAGCGGAAGAGAAGAAGGCAGAGGTCGCCAACACACGCAAACGGTTCCGTGAGCTGAAGCCGGAGGACCGCGCCGCGATCATCCGCCGCCGTCGCGAGATCGGTGCGCAGATTCTCACCCGCCAACTGGCAGGCGCCGCAGTCGTGCCGGTCGCCATCAAGCTCAACCACACCCGCCTGCGCCCGCTGTTCGAGCAATGGTGGCCGTTCATGAATCGCATGAGCATCAACCTGCGGCGCTTCGGCGGTGCCACGTTCGGCAAGGGCGAGCTATCCACCGTCGAAACCTACTTCGAGCGCGAACTGACGCGCCTGGAGGACTACGTCGATGAGCAGCTGCGCGTGGCGGAAGCGTACCGTGGCCAGCGCGAATCGGAGATGCGGGCCAAGAGCGACATTGTGTTTGAGCCGACAGTCACACTCCCCTCTCTGAACCTGACGGTCGAGGCGTACTCGCGCTTCTCCATGCGCGTGCTGGGCGTCCTGGCGAAGTTCGACCGCACCATGGATCAGTTCGACTTCATGGTCTGGAACGGCATCCGCGATCAGAGCGATATCAACGACGAGGTCGCGACCTTCCTGCGCAAATTCCACCCGCTCGGCCTGCGCAGCTACATGACTCACCTGAAGCTCATGACGACCGTTAGAGGCATTTGAACTCGTTGGCCGGTCATCCTCTGGCCGGCCACTGCCCTGCAACATCAACCGATTGACGGGATATGAACATGAAAGGCGCTTGGGTCGAGTTTCAGACCGATCTGGACTCGTACGGTGAAGGCCGTGTTGTCGCACATAGCGAGCGCACCGGCGACCTGGTCATCCGTGACGACGATGGCATTCACTGGCGAGGCGCCGAAGACCACATCGAAGTCATCGTCCAACCTTCAGAGCGTGACACGCATGCTGGATGAGCTGAATCCCGCGCAACGAGAGGTCGTGAAGCTACGGCGACATTGCGTCGCCGTGGCCTGTCCCGGTGCAGGTAAGACTAAGACCATTGCCACCAAGGCTGCGATGCTTCTGGCGGAGCCCAAAGCTACCGTGGGCGCCGTGACGTTCAGCAAAGACGCCGCGCTCGAGCTTCGAGAGCGTATCCTCGCGCTTGCCGGACCAGCGACGAAGAAGCGGCTGCTTGCCGGTACATTCCATTCTCTCGCCTATAAGCAGCTGGGACGGCGCGACGGTGGCACGCCAGACATCGCCACCGAGGGCGATCGTACCGGTCTGCTCATCCAGGTCCTCTCCGACGTCGGGTTGGACTGGAAGGTGGAGGACGCCATCGCAGCAATCGAAGCAATCAAGACCAACTTCGGCCAGGTGCAAAGCGGCAGCGCGGAAGAAGTCCTTTACCGCGGCTACCAGGATTCACTGGATCGAAATGGAAAGATTGATTTCCAGGACATGCTGCGACTCGCGGTGGAAGGCATGCAGAACGGCACCATCGAGCCCTATCCGTTCACGGACCTTCTGGTCGACGAGTTTCAGGACACCGATCCCCTGCAGTACCAGTGGATTGCGTTGCACGCCCATGCCGGCTCGATCGTGACCGTCGTTGGCGACGACGACCAAAGCATCTATGGCTTCCGCTCGGCGTTGGGCTTCCGGGGAATGGAGTCGTTCATTCGCCAGTTCGATGCGCAGCCGGTGGTGCTAGGCAACAACTACCGCTGCCACGCAGAAATCCTTGGCGCGGCCGACAGGATCATCCGGAACAACCGTGACAGGATTCCGAAGGAGCTGGTTGCACACAAGGGCCCCGGTGGGCAAGTTCAGTTCCAACGCTTCCCTGACGAGTATGCCGAGGCAGTGGCCGCCATGGAGCACTTGGCGGTGGCGCTAAGGAACGGCCAGTCTGCGGCAATCCTTGCCCGTACCAACCGCATCCTTGACCCGGTCGAGGCCGTATGCCGTTCGCATGGCGTCAAATATTATCGGGCGTCCGGCAAGTCGATCCTGAGCCGCCCAGAGGCTGCGCTGATGTGCAATCTTCTGGAACTGGTCCAGAAAACGAAGAGTACCGGTGTTGATGCGCTGCTGTCCTTTGTCGGGATTGGAACTCAAGAACTCCGGCTCCTGCACAGCAAGGGCCGTGCGAATACAGAACAACGCCAGCGAAAAGAGCTTCTGGAACTGGGTCTCTCGGAAGCGTCCGCCGACCGCTATCGTGAACTCATGAAGCGGCTTGCGGAGTGGCGATCGCTCTGCGACAGGCAGTTCTACTCCCTGGTGCTGGAGGGCGCGCGTGAATGGATGATGCAGTATACCGACGCGGATCCTGCCCGTCGTGCCATTACCACGACCTATGACGTGCTATCCCGACTCAATGGTCCATTCTCCGACCGGCTGGAGTTCCTGCGCCGCGACAACAATGAGCCGGCACCGGACGCGCTGATCCTTACAACCATGCACAGCTCCAAGGGGCTGGAGTGGGATCGGGTATGGATCATTCGGGCTGAGGAGACCGTTGTGCCCGATGAAAAGAGCATCGAATCGGAAGAGCGCCGGCTGTTCTATGTGGCGGTGACTAGAGCGCGGGAAGATCTGCGTCTATCGATGGCGAAAAAGAATCCGACCTCTCGATTTGTGTTGGAGGCAGGTATTGATGCGGCGATCGCTACATGATGCCGCAAGAGACATGGCGCTGGGACCCGGTGGTCGCTGCCTGCAAACGGAAGCACGTGCAAAAAGGGATGGCGTCCGAATTGCGCGCAAGAAATCCCGTTATCGGAATGCCAATGAATGCGCGACCGCTGAGCGCCAATCCTCCACTTGTCCGCTGCGGCACAAGTGCGGTGTGGCCACGCGGATATCCAAGGAGGAGTGGATGAGCCCGTAGGCGTCTCCATAGACGAAAAAAAACCTGGAGTTGCAGCTCCAGGCTTTTCATCGGCATAGGCAAAATGGGTTGCAAGCTTCGAAACCCTCTTGACTCGACCTACAAGACAGATCAAGTGTACGAAGCCCGCGCCTTCGCTGTCAATGCTCCCTTTCCAAGTTTGCGCTGATCGAAGATGAAATGTAGCTTCGACGGGCTTCCTATTGCCCGAAGAACAACACCATGCGGCGGTACGTCGCAAGTTCCCAACCCTATCGCTGCCGATGGCCGGCAACCCAAGGCAGCCAGGCTCGATGCCGATCGGTTGCCCGAGCGGATTCTTAGAGCCATTGCGCTGGTCTACGAGTCCGATGGACTTCGGACTTTGCACATCACGAACCGTCAGGTATTGGCCACGCTCGTCCGCTTCACTTTGAACCAGAAGGATCCCTCTGCGCTCGCCTTCATAAAGAAGGCAACAATTGCGCATCACCTCGGAATCAGTGAGGCTACTGTCTATCGAGCGCTTGAAGATGCCGGGCTTATAGAGCGTGAACGGCAGCAGCGCACCAGGGCCCAGCTCGAGGTCGTTGGGCGGATCGGGTTCTCTGCAAAGTTACTCCGATGCATTGGAATCGTCAGCCCGCAGCTGCAGTCCACTGTCCACGTTCCGGTCCGCTCTGATGAGTCCGGAGCCTCTACACGTATCGCACCGGTGAGTGGCGTAAACAAGACCATGCAGTCTTCTACGAAGAAACATCCGGGGCGGGGATCCTTTTTGCTGATTGACGGTCGGGCGGTGCCTATGGACCTGGCGCCCCTGGTGCGCGATCAAGCGCTAAAGATGTCCGCGCTGTTCCTACTGATGAGGCTCGCGCGAACGGCGGGCC
>NZ_KB902894.1:0-7554 GCF_000379565.1 Cupriavidus sp. UYPR2.512
AGGCGCAGCTCGCGGATGTCCGGCAAAAGCCGTGTCTCGTTCGATCATTCTTCCAGGCTCCTTCTGTCGCCTATATTTCCGACTGCTGAGTAATTGCGAGGTGGCGACACTCTTGGAGGCCGCCTCCATGCACACCGTCACCTAGCACATGTGCCATGAGTAAGCCGTCCCGATTATTCATGGCTTCATGTCGGGATACGATCAGTCAGAAATAGATACAGTGGCTGGGCGCGAGTGGGAGAAAATTCTCTTTCTTTGAGTTTCTCTAGTAGGGAAATCTGGCAAGCCGGGACGGTCATCGGCGCGCGCGAGGGGCGATGGTCCTTTCCGGCTGCGAATTTTCCGATTAGGGGGAACGACCTACTCGAAGCGGTCAACCGCGATTGATTTCCCCTGGCAGGGAGCCGTCCCGACAGGCCATAGGGGCAGCTAGTCTCGGGGGCGGCCAACTCTCTCCCGTAAGTTTCCCTACTAGGGAGATTTCCGATGCGACCCTTGCGCGGAAAATAGAAAGCTGACTGAGTACTCCCCGCTGAATCTCCATACTGGGGGCATCGGGTCTGCGTTGCCATATGCACCAGCCGAGCTCGATGTCCTCGAGACTTCCTTCGACACTCCGAACGTTTCCGCTCGCTCGTAAAGGGAAGTCCATGTTCAAGGACGCATGGCTGGTAGCAACGGGAAGAGTGAGGGCATGTGGCGCGCACGAGCGAAGCACGATGCCCACCGCGCCATTGTCAAGGCGGATGTCTGACCTTTCGGCGAGGGTCCGGTGCGGAGCCCTGCACCGGTCTTTTTAATCCCGCTCCTTCCGGTTGCAAACTCGGCAGGGCTAGTTGCGATGAGACAAAGCTCTGATACCCGTGTCCGCCTCGAGCTGCTGCCAGCAAGCACCCCTAGCTCCCGGCTACATGCTCAGCCGAGTACGAGGAGCAACTATCTATAGCCACTCTCAATGTAGGCGCCCACCACCTTGGCTAGCGGCTGGATACTTCCTGCGGAAGCCTCCTCGACGGCTCGGCACTAGCCGGTCTTCCAGATTCACTGCGGGAGGACCCCGTCAGCCCTCTTGCACTACGGATTGGATGGCCGATCCAGCAGCGGTTGAGTTTCAGCGTCAGCCAAGTCCTGAGACAGTTGAGGGTTGCGGGAACATTCGCAACGGGCCCAGTGGTCGCTCCTCTCATTGAGCCGAGTCTCGAGTTGCGCCAGCAGGGTGTTCAACGTCAGTGGGGATGTGCGCGTCGGAATCGAATCTGCTCGAAGCGATCAACCGGTGTTGATTTCCCTAGTAGGGAAACGTAGCCGCCGAAGACGGCGGGATTGGCGTCCTCGCTATATCCGGGCTGACCTCGCTGGCCATCGATTTCCGAAAAAATCGTCGTCTCCCACACAGGGTGAAACTTCGCAGGGGGAAGGACCCATGCCTCTCCGGTGCGAGCCCATAAGATTGCCAGAATTCCCTATTAGGGAAACCTGCGACCAACAGTCCTGAAGGCGGCCAGGCGAAAAAAAAGCCCGCGCGAGGCGGACCATTGATATACCAGCAGGTTACTTGGGCTGATTGTGGAACGCTTGGCTTAGCACCTCGCGAATCTGAGTCTCCAACACATCGGTCCACGCGCCGGCCCTAATCTTCAACGTGAAGCCGTTGATGTCTTTCGTGAAGGAACCTGCCTGTTCCTTGCCGGAAAAATACTTGTCGATGCTGCGCTCCCGCGCAGAGCTGACCGAAGCTGCTCGTCGCGTGGCTATGGCCTTGATTGCAGCCGCGACCTTACCCTGGTCCAGGTTGCCCGAGGTAACAAGTGGCCAAATCTCCTTTGCCGCCGTAACTCCGGCCTCACCATGCTTTCGGAGCGTGGTGACAATTGCTTCTGCCGCGTTCCCTCCAAGGAGACGAGGTTGCAGATCCAAATCCTTCAAAATGAAATCCGGCAGTTCGCTGAAGCTCATGAACCGGTAGATACCCGTCTTAGACATCCCAAGCGCCTCCGCTAAGCGCAGACGAGACGGAAACTCCTTCTCGGTCTGTCGCAGCGAAAGACTGATCTCATAGTCGGACAGGTCGTCACGACTGATGTTCTCAACCATGGCGAGAACGGCCATGTCGGCATCCGAGCAGTCGACAACCACTGCCTTGATGTCGTCGAGACTCAGCATCTTGTGTGCGCGCCACCGCCGCTCACCGGCAACGAGCTGATAGCCCGATTCGACACGGCGTACAACGATGGGCTGCAAGAGGCCGACCTCCCGGATTGACTCTGCTAGTTCCGACAGCTTAAGTTCATTAAAGACGCGTCGCGGTTGCCATGGGTTCGGCACGATCTCCGTAACCAGCAACTGCGACTGCAAGCCGCTTGCCTCAAGTTCTTGTACTCGCAGTTGCGCGGTGGCCAACGCTCCAGCCATGCCCGGCGCTGTTTCCGTGCGATTGGCTCGGCGAGTTGCGTCGGGCTTCCGGTCCGCGGTCGAGCGGATGCCCGCCGTCTTGGCAAGCATTTGTTCGCGAATATTGCTCACAGTGCTGACCTCCACTGCTTCACAAACATGTCGTCAATCCACCGGCAGTAGTCGACGAGTGGTTGGCGAACCCGCTGCAAGGACTTCGCTTGGCTATGCGAGCTGCTGATGTCGAAGACTGTCGTAAACGCAAGCGCCCCCGAACTCATCACTGAACTTGCAGGCACTTCAAACGGCGCGAGCCAATGACGATAGGCGCCCTGCGCCCACGTACGTACCACCGGCGCAGCCGAAGTGGGACCATAGCTTACGCGCGTCAATAACACCGAGACAAAGTCGTATTTCTTATCGGCTTCGTACTTCATGAAAGACTTGGCGACGTCTGAAAAGAGCCGCCAAAACGAAAGCGAACTGAAGAAGTCTAGGTTCTCCGGCACCATGGGCATGACCATCGCGTCGGCCGCCATCAACGCATTCAAGTTGAGGTAGGACAGGGACGGTGAGGTGTCCAGAAGGATGTAGTCATAATGCTTTCGTAGAGGCATGAGCCCCTCTCGCAGGACTTGCCAGAACTTGAAACCGGGCAGCTTCATCTGCATCGCAGGCAGGTGATATTCGGCACCCACTAGTTCGGTATGCGCCGGAATAAGGTCCAGACCATCCCAATAAGTCGACTGAACCTTATCGGCCAGGCCACCCTCCACCTTCTGGTCGTAGATGAATGGCAGCACGGTGTCTTCCGGAAACACTTCCTTCTCCGCATAAAGTCCGCACAGTTCTGACAGCGATGCCTGTGGGTCCAGGTCGACGACAAGCACCTTCCGCCCACGTAAGCTAAGGCCCTGTGCCAGACACATCGTAGTCGTGGTCTTGGCAGACCCACCCTTCAATTGGGAAGTGATAATGATTTTCCCCTCGAAGTCGGTTGGCCCGGCAACCAGCGGAGTCTGATAAATGTCAGAAACTTGCTGTACCCAGTTCCTCGCCTCGGCCAAGGTAAAGGTCCGACCACGCCCTGCCGAAGTCATTTGACCTTCTGGAAGGACGCCATCACCGTTCTTTGCCATGTGGAGAACCTGTTGGCGACTCAGGCCACACAGTTCAGCTATTTCGGACGTAGTAAACACCGGGGCGGTCTTACGCGGACGTGGCGCAAGAATCTGATTGCGCAATTCGCCCGCGTAGTCAGTCACGACATCAGCAAAGTCGCTGATTTCTGCAAGAGTGACCGTTGGGTCTATTGGCATCGGTTGACTGAGGTTTGCCATCGCTGCTCTTTTTCCGAAAATTGGACAAGCGCAGAATACAGCAAATACACGAAAACTTCCTCTTTATTGTGTCATTCAGTCCACAAGTTGCGTTGTCCCGGATATCTATCCGATAGTAAGCAAGTCACTGATTTAAATGAAAATTTAGGGGTTGCCGCGCCAATCTGAGTGCCGACATGCTATGGTCATTTGAGGCCAAGGAAGAGCCCACAAAAGTGAGATAGAACGCGCGAGCCATCTCACCTTTGTGCAATTCTTCGGACAAAATCTCTCACCTTTGAGCCGCACAGACACCCTAGAAGAGTACATGGCGCGCCGAATAGGGAGATGGGTAGCTAGTTCAAGGTGAGAGTTTTTGCACGAACGTGGCACTAAAGTGCCTCTTCGTACTCATGCCGTGTACGCAATATCTCACCTTCTCAACCCCAAGTGACTCCAATACCGCGTTACCTAACGAGGGTGAGAGATTTTGTCCCCTTTTTGCAGCCTAGAGCACTAGGAACGGCTCACACGGCCGCTGGCTAGGCTCATTGATGTGTCTAGCAAAAGCCTCTGGTACAAAATGTCTCACCTCAAGAGCGGGAAAAACTGGCGGAGAAGTTGAACCGTAGCCCATGCCACCTCAATTGATGCAACGGGCCGGACCAAATGCCTTGCTGACAGCCGTAGATTAGTTCACCTCTGGGATGCTAGGGGCCAGCCAACACCCAATCCGGTACAAAATCTCTCACCTTTTGTAGTCGCGACAAGAACTGCCATCAGGTTTGACTCCCTTCCGATCACCTGGAGATGTGCTGCACAGTCTAGGAACTCACGGTCTCGGTGCTTGAATGTTGCCGTCCAAAATCTCTCACCTTCAAGGGTAGATGACGAGATCGCAAATCTAAGGAGAACGGCTGGAACAACATGGTAAGGAGGCATCGCGATTCTTCTCGCTCGGGGTGTTTGTATGTTGGTTGTTGTAAACATATAAAAACCGAACAAACCAACAAACAGAAAGGATAAAATTCCTTATAAAACAATTGGTTAGAATCAAAAGGTGAGGGATGAAGAAAGATCAGGTGAGAGATTTTGTTCCCGAGGGTGATAGTTCAGGCTAACTAAAGGGAGAGGTCAGAATGACTAGGGTGAGAACATCCAGCGTTTGTCGCGCCAAGGTGAGAGATGTGGTGGTGAAAGTGTTGATAAGCTTAATATCTTCTTGATTATCAAGGGCTAAATGATGTCCACCGAAATCTCGGTGGTGAGAGATTTTGTACTTTGGTGAGAGATTTTGTACCAGTGTTCGTTGTCGGAAAGTATCCGAGGTGAGACCAATATCCATTGACATCTCACCTCCATCTGCTAAAGTCTGGCGCAATTCAGAATGTAAACAAGCTGCTCACTCAGGAACTCGGCATGCCAAGCAGCGTAGAGAGGCGGGTGACCCCACTGCAGTACGCGCTCGATCTGTTTGTCGAGATGGCGCCCGTCCAAAAATCTATTGATGAGGTCGCCAGCGACAAAGACATCGGCTACCACAAGAACAAGGTCTTTGCACGCATCATCGGTCTGGGCATGTCGGCACGCCGATTCGTTGACGCCGCCTATTTCATTGTCGCGCAGGAAGCTGAAGTCAAGGAGAGCTATGAGGTCACGCTCAGCTTCTTCAAATGGCTGATGCGCTATGACAGCAAAAACAGGAAGCATTTCTCGAGCGTTGTTCGCAGCGTAAAGTCGTCCATGCTCGAAGTCACGAGTGCCCCTGTTGTATCTGTCGATTCGAATGGGCGCCTGCTCGAAGATGCGAGCGCTCGACAAGACGGCGACGAAGAGGAGAGCGACCCCGACGATTCCGAAATCGACCGGGTGCGGGTTTCAGACGAGGAGGGCGACTGGCTAGAGTTAATTGGGCGCGTCAGCGTGAGGGATGGCCGGATTCGATTTCGTGTGCCTGTCGAGCTTCAGCGACTCATCAAGGACCCAGAAAATTCATACTGGACCAGTCTCCTTGTTACCTCGAAGTTCACGCTCATTTACGCGCGAGCGATCTATGATCATATCCTGCCAAACGTGTCCGACGAGAGGACGGATTGGTTACCGCTTGACCTCGTTCGTAATTTGCCCGGCAAGTCCTGGGCAAACAACGCCGAGTTCAAATACTTCAAGCGCGACTACCTCGAGCCAGCGGTAAACCAAATCAATGAGTTGTCCGACATTGAAATTTCGTATGAAACGCGGGCAGGAACGCCTGGTTCGCGAAAGAAGGACCAGATTCGGTTCAGCATGAAGCGCAAGGCCAGCGCATTGGCGTCAAAAGCGGCCATGCTCAATTCCGTTGCGCTCTACAAGATGCTTGAGAAAGAATTCGGCCTCTCCGACGCCCAATTCGAACGCATCGCCGAGAACCGTAACATTTGGACTGACGCTCGGATTGAGCAAGCTATCGAGTACACGCGCTGGCGCATCCGGGAGGGTGACAAAATCAGGCGAGTATCGGGCTATCTGCTGAAAGCCATGGCTGGCAATTATCGCGTCTCGGAGGCGGACAAGGAGATCGAGCGAGTTCAGGCCCAATTGGCAAGTAACTCGGCTGCAGAGACAGAAGCCAAGGAGGCGGCGCAAACGGCAGTGGCGGCGAGTCTTGCAGCCGCAGACGCAGCAGCTGAGCAACGCAGAATGGCGGAAATGCGCTCGGCCCGTGAATTCTTCGCTAGTTCTGAGAAGAAGGTTCGGGAAGAGCTTGTCCGCAAATTTGTCACCTCGAACACCATTGGCATTCGAACCATTGAGCGCCAGGGGCTCAAACCGACTGATGTCAGCGAAGCGAACATCATGGAGCGACCGAATATCGCCAATACGTTCTGTTCGTTTGTTGCAGGTGAGCTCAGGAAAGCCGCACGAGCTCGCACGAAGAACCAGGAAAGCCTGCTTTAGTAGCAGCCTGTAGCCCGCCCTACGTACCCTGCTCACGGTAAGTCTCGCGGCCCACGCTATTAGACCTTTGGAACCCTTGCCGCGGCGGGTTGTGCACGGCTTCGTATATGCCATCATCAGATAGCCCCTGATCAAAGCGGTTCACGCGGGTCACCAGCACGCGATCGCGGCCCAAATCGTTCCACCTTCAATTTGGCGGACTTCCATGCCCTCCTGAACGGTCAGACGCGGAAATGGAGGACCGTCGCAGGGCGCTTCAAGTGCGACGGGTGCGCCCCGAGGCATCCCTTTGCAAAACATACCGAGACGCCTATCTGCCACGCACCAAGCTGCGAATATATTCAATGGCCACGTGTGCCACTACTGACGACGGCTGTCTCGCTTGCGCCGGCTGGGCGACGGCAGGGGCCAGCCCGCACGCTACTCTGTCCATCTCGATGAGCCAAGCACAAGCGAGCGCTTGGTCGTGCCCCAAAGAACTGCGGCGGCCGTTAGCGTCGGTGATCACGATGGACGCTGAATTGACCTCATAGGTCGACCCATCGGGTGCTGAAACCCGTCTACCCTGGTACCTCTCTACGAGTTTGGCAACCTGCTGCCGGTCTTGCGCGGCCCGAACCTCGGCTGCCGGCTCTTCATCTTCACGAACCTTCCGGGTCCGGATTACATGCCCATAGTCAATGGGCTTGTCGAGGAGCGACTTGAGGTACGCGAACAGTTCTCGTCCCCGGAGAGGCCTCAGCGCATTGCCAGCCGTCGAAACCACGTCCGACAATCGGTGGCCTGCCGTTCGCGCGAGCCTCATTAGAAGGAACCGTGCTTATCCGGTTAGCTCCCAAACCTACTAGATGTAGTGGGTAGCGATTTTTGGCATAGAGCTCGGCATAGGTCGGCGCGGTGACGTCAC
>NZ_KB902895.1:0-7481 GCF_000379565.1 Cupriavidus sp. UYPR2.512
ACCTGCCGGACGGCAACCTGGAGTACCTGGGGCGCAGCGACGACCAGATCAAGATCCGCGGCTTCCGGATCGAGCCGGGCGAGATCGCGGCGCGGCTGAACGAGCACGCCTGGGTACGCGATGCGGTGGTGGTGGCGCGCGAGGATCGGGCCGGCGAGCCGCGCCTGGTGGCCTACGTGGTGGGCGTGCCGGGGGAGGCGGCGAGCGAACTTGGGGAGCTTGCGGCCACGCTGCGTGCGCACCTGAGCGCGCGGCTGCCCGAGTACATGGTGCCGTCGGCGTTCGTGTGTCTGGAGGTGCTGCCGCTGACGCCCAACGGTAAGCTCGATCGCAAGGCGCTGCCGGCGCCGGACGCCTATGCGCGGCATACCTATGAGGCCCCGCGGGGCGAGATCGAGACGGTGCTGGCTGGGCTGTGGGCGGAGCTGTTGGGCCTGGAGCGCGTTGGCCGCCACGACCACTTCTTTGAGCTGGGTGGGCATTCGCTGCTGGCCGTACGACTCCTCAGCCGAGCGCAAAACCTCGGAATGAAATTTAGCGCGACCGATCTTTTCCAGACCCCGATCTTAAGAGAATTCTCGCAAACCGTTAAGTTCACCCCGAGCAGTTACTCTGTTGGGGCACTTCCAGTTCGGCAATCTGGTTCCCAATCTCCCATCTTCTTTGTCCCTACCGGATATGGGGACTATTCGTACGTGCTCCCTTTGTCAAAAGAAATGGAAATAGATTGCCCGATCTATGCCATCCCATGGCCCATCTTCGATGACTTCGAACAGTTAACAATCGAGAAAATCTCTGATCATGTAGTTTCAGTCATAAAGAATATACAGCCAAAAGGACCATATAGACTCGCTGGATACTCATCCGGGGCGATCCTTGCCTACGCGATATCGCACCGCTTTTTCGATATCAATGAAGAGGTATCCTTCCTAGCCCTCATCGACAGCATTTTGCCAAGAAATCCTATGGTAATGTCTGGTGCTGAAATCATCACGAAACTGATGTTTGAGCCCATGGAATCCATAGATGACGTCACACTTGACTATCTTGATTCCATTTCCACGCGTAGCTCTATCAGCGAAATCCTCCAAGAAGCTCACGACATCGGAGCAATAAAAATTGAACAAGACACACATAACAATGCTCTGATGTACGTTCGCTTCCATACAGCACTACAGATCTACACCCCTCCCTCATTCCCGATAGAAATTCACCAATTCTACGCTATCGAGAACCCTATTGGCCGCCGCACATCCGAGAAGTGGAACAAGATAGACGATGAAGAGCTATCTCCCATGCGAGGATGGGATAGAGTTTCAGAGGCCAACTCCATCCATACCATACCAATCAACGGCGATCATGTGAGCATAATGAGCGATCGAGAAAATCGACGCGCCCTTGCAAAATCAATCTCCTTACACCTGAATAAATCAACAAATAACCGACAAAATTGCGAAAATGATTGATCCAGATATGAATTCCATCCCCTCTGAGGAAACGTATCCACATAGAGAAAACGTATCCAGACTATTGACATACGGAGGCGACTATAGAATCAGTCTTGATCCGCTAACCCTCAGAAATAAATATGGATGCGCCCCCGAACCTGACAGCAGCCTATTGCCTTTCGGCTCGGCCACCGCATCCACGATTTCAGAAATCGGTTTTCTCGCCGCCGGGGATGCACATCACCGAATCAATCGGTGCTTGATGAGAGAAACTCCACATAATGTCTATCTCGGAGAAATAGCCAGGCTAAGAAATCAGATCATCGATATTTTCAATCTTGAAAGTTATCAAGGGACTGAGGTTGTATTTTCCCCATCTGGAACGGACTCACACATCTTGGCTTCAAAATTAATCGTAGGAAGTTCAAAGAAAAGGGTGCTGTCGGTGATGGTTCAACCTTCTGAAACGGGGAGTGGCATAAAATCAGCCTTGATGGGTGGAGAATGCCAAATGCCTTTTCAAACCAACCTAGAAAACAATCCTTTCGGAAAGATTGACGTCGAGTCAATATCATTACGCGCCTCTGACTGTAGCGCTAGGACTACTCAATCAATCGATGATGACTTGGAGTCACTGGTATCGAGCGCAATCCAAAAATACGATCGAATCCTAATAACACTCACCGACGTCTCAAAAACTGGCCTATTGTCTCCGAGTCCAGCTCTAGCCCTCGCTCTGAAAATCAGGTGGCCTCATGTCATTGAGATCCTCGTGGATGCATCTCAATTCAGAATATCCATCACAACTCTCAACAATTACATCAAGACGGACTTCATGGTGATTGTTACCGGGTCAAAATTCCTGAGCGGCCCGACATTTTCCTCGGTCTTACTTATACCCGAATCAAGTACGAGTAGATTAATCAAAAGACCACTTACCTCAATGGGCGGCATCAACAGCTCCCGCGCAGAATGGCCTCAACATTGGGCTGGAGTCCAATCGCTCCCTAATTCTTGCAACTTTGGACTCATCTTAAGATGGGCTGCTGCGCTTGCGGAGCTGCGCGCATTTCTTCGCATTCCAGAAGACCAAGTAACTTACATCGCTAGAACTTTCGAACATGCTGTGTCAACTTGGTTAGATGAATCTCAACATTTTCTTTTCCTAAAGAACCCCGCGTTGCGGCGCGATCCATCTGGGACCTGCGAATCATGGGATCATATTCAAACAATATTCCCTTTCATCATGCTTGAAAAGCATCGAGGGAGGAAAGCAAAACCGCTATCACTGGAGTCAACTCGATTAATTTATAACCAGATGAACAAACGGATAGCGAAAAACACTGGTGACAGAACGCAGAAAATTATTGCGGCACGTTGCGAAATAGGGCAGCCGGTGGTTTGCGGCGAAACTCAAGGAGATCAAGTAGCAGCCCTACGCCTCTGCCTCAGCTCGCGGCTAATCAGGCAGGCAGCGGAAGACAAAGAATCTGGCATGAGAAATCTAATCGATCGAGGGATAACAACCTTGGAAAAGTCAGAATTTCTGGTTCGAAGAATACGCTCGGCAACATCACACTAGCTTCCGAAATTTGGCGATAGATATAATCATGCGAAGCAAGATATTTTTTCCAATTATCACCTGAACGATAACCCCATTGGAGGAGAGTTTTGATGGAAATAATCCCCCTAAATCGCCGGCCGGATTTGATTCCTCACGTCCTATCCGAGGATTTGAATTGTGTTTGGCCGAATTTCATGCGACACGATCCCGTAGCCAAACTATATTTCGGGGAGGCCGTATTCCTAGGCTATTTGGATTACGCTTTTGCCGGAGTGATAGACGGAAATGTGGTTGGTCGCGCATTCGGTATACCATTTTTCTTTGGAAGAAACGGCCGTACGGAGTTACCTGATGGTGGATGGGACCAAATGATTCGCTGGGCCCACGAAGACAAGCTGATAGGGCGAGCACCGACAACAATGGGAGCACTTGAAGTTACCTTACGGCCAGAAGCACGGGGTATTGGGAATGCACTGAAGATGTTGGGTGCGCTCAAGACATGCGCAAGAAATCTTGGATTCTTCGACATCTTTATTCCAGTCAGGCCAAGTCAAAAGCATTTGAACAAGACGATATCAATGCGAGACTACATTAATTTAAAAAGAAGTGACGGAGCACCTGCGGATTCGTGGCTGAGAACACATATCAATTCTGGAGGAAAAATAGTGAAGGTGGCCCCGTACTCGATGACCATCGTTGGATCGATATCGGAATGGTCACAATGGACAGGCATTCCATTTGAGCAATCAGGAATGATTGAGGTAGATGGGGCGCTAGCGCCGGTTTCCGTATCCATCGAGCAGGATTACGCAGTCTACGTCGAGCCTAACATATGGGTGCAATATTCCATGTGACAACAACAAGTAACCCCATGCTTATCCAGCTCAACCGATATTCGCTTCTGGACAAGCACCTCATGGACGCTCCCGAACCCATGTTGAGAATTCTCCGTCTGAGCTTCGAGTACTGGCAGCGCCATCCGCTATCGATCGCATTTATACTAGTTAGCATGCTAGGGATTACGGCGATAGAGGTCATGCTGCCGGTCTTTACTGGCAACATGATCAATGCCATCACAACAACTTCTCATGAACATAGCTCCCCATTCAATATCCTATTAGCTATTGTTGCTCTAGGTGTCATTCATCTGACGATCCGCGATCTAATCCTTAGAACGGTGAATCGGCTAACCTCCTCTGTCATCCAGGATATGACTCAGCGTGCTTTCTGGCATGTACAAAGACTTTCTACCGACTGGCACAGTAGCAATCTGCTCGGCGAGACTATTCGTAAGATCACTCGAGGTACATGGGCGATTGATAGTATAAACGAAATAATTCTCGTTGAAGCCACACCTACCTTCATGGTGTTACTCATTGCCACAGTGTTACTAAGTATCAATTGGCCAATTATTGGACTAATAACAATGATTGGAGTTTTTCTATTCGTATCAGTCAGCCTATATTTAACTTCGTGCTATGTCATTCCTGCAGCCCAGCAAGCGAGCACAGTAGACTCCGAACTTAGTGGGCGCATCGCAGATGCTATCGCCGGCAATGCGATCGTGAAATCGTTCGGGGCCGAACTGCGAGAGGATACCTCCATCGCGCAAGCTACTGAGCTATGGAGGCAACGAACCGTTGAGGCGTGGGATCGTAGCGTCAATTCTGGCTCGATCCAGAATCTAATAGTGGTGGCCTTGAATGCCGTTGTGCTCTATGTGAGCCTATCGCAGTGGCAACGTGGTCTCGTAACTGTTGGCGGCTTGGCCTATGTGATGACCACCCATGCGCTGATTCATAGCCATCTGCGCGATATCGGTTTGCACGCTCGTATCCTGCAACGTGCAGTCGGTGAGATGGAAGAATTCGCTGGCCTCGTGAGCTCGCCGCTGGATCCCAAAGATTCGCTTGACGCGCCATCGATTTCTATCTCTCGTGGCCAAATTGATTTTAAAGCAGTGAGTTTCCGCTATCCCGGTCAACCACGATCAATCTATGATCGGATCTCACTAACCATCCATGCTGGCGAACGCGTCGGCATCGTTGGCCGCTCTGGCAGCGGGAAAAGTACGTTCATCAAACTGCTCCAACGCCATTATGATTTAGAAGATGGAAATATTCTAATTGACGATCAAGACATCTCCAAAGTCACACAAGAGAGCCTTCGGCATCAAATCGCACTAGTCCCACAGGAACCGATGCTTTTCCATCGTACACTGGCGGAAAATATCGCCTATGGTAAGCCAAACGCAACAATGACCCAAATCATCCATGCGGCGAAGCAAGCTTACGCGCACGACTTCATTTCCCAGCTACCTAATGCTTACAACACGCCTGTCGGCGAACGCGGGGTGAGGCTATCAGGCGGAGAGCGACAACGCATTGCCCTAGCACGCGCCATTTTGACCAACGCTCCGATTCTTGTCCTAGATGAGGCAACGTCCAACCTCGATGGCGTGTCTGAATCACTCATTCAGAATGCAATAGAAGAGCTGATTTCCGATCGAACCACAATCATCGTAGCGCACCGATTGTCGATCATGCAAAAAGTCGATCGAATCTTGGTCTTCGATCACGGTAAACTCGTTGAACAAGGAGCCCACGCGGAACTATCCATGAAGAAAGATGGACACTATTACCACTTGCTGCAAAGTCAAGCCATGGAGCCGGTTGGCGACCAGCAAGGGGATGCCATACAGTATTGAAACTCGGCCAGCCCGGTCAGCCTCCTGTCACTTGCACCCGGGGGGCAGTAGCCGATGTACTTTTGATACCGTTTACACGCTGTAGTTGATCCTTTTCGCGAAGCATTGAGTCCTCTCATCAAGAATCGTCGGCACAATCTCTAACTGGCTCGAAACCAGCTGCCGGAGGTGGTCTACTGATATCGACACAGGCAGTTCACAGCGAGGCTCGATGAGCTCAGATGCTCCAATCTTGATTCTTACCTCGCGAACATGGAGACCCTGTTAAACCGACTATTTCAGTGGCTCGGAAGATTGGGAATCTCGCATCTCCCCCTAAGAGACAGTCAAGGTAAATCACTATGACCATACTCAAAACGAGAATTGCAGCCACCAACAAGAAGCTTGAAGAACTGAAGGAGGCGCGACGAACTGCGGAGAAAACACGAAGGCAAGCCTACAAACAAAGTCGCGCTGACCGCCAGCGGAAAATCTTGCTGATTGGGGAAGCAGTATTGCATCGCGTCGAGCGAGGCGAATGGGATGAGACAGAGTTTCGACGGATGATGGATGAAGCCCTTACGCGGGCGGCCGATCGATTACTGTTCGACTTGGATTAAGAGTGGCCATGTTTCGTCGTCGAGGGGGAGGCAGATGCTACTTGTCTGGGTAGTAAGAACTATAGAGTACACAGACACGATACCCCGCCTCCTGGACGGGTTGTCTGCCAGCGAGCGCCAGCGGGCCTCGGCCCTCCATTTCGATCGAGATCGCGCGTCCTACGTTGTGAGTCACTATGCGCTCCGACGAATCCTTGCGCACCATTTGAAGATGAACCGGTTTGAACACGAATATGAAATTGGAACGCACGGTAAGCCATCGTTACCTCCTCAGTTTTCAGCCAGCAATCTCGAGTTCAGCTTAGCCCATGCCGACGAAATAGCATTAATTGCTGTCTCGAATCTTGGTGCGGTGGGGATCGATGTCGAACGGGAGGTCGATTCGTTCAATGTTCACGAGCTCGCAGTGTCGGTATTCGATCGGCAGGAGTGTCAACTGCTGGCTAACTTCAGTGCGGGCGCCGCGAAACGCGGTTTCTTCCGTATGTGGGTCAGAAAGGAAGCTTATGCGAAAGCATGCGGCCTTGGGCTTAGCGCGGGACTCAAGGTGCCTGTTCTTGATCCAACCGCATTGGACGATGTTGGAAGAGTACAGATCAGGCATGCAGGTGGAAAGACATGGCTGGAATGGGCTGTCACCTCACAGCCCGGATACAGTGCCGCGTTGTATCAACGTGTAGACGACATGGCCCGCACTGCTCATGTAGTACCGGAGATTCGCGAATGGCGTCTATCACACCTGGAGCGGACTTGAGCTAACGTCATCACCGGCAAGGGTGTTGCGCATGATACGGTGGCTAGACGCACCTCATTACACACAAGTCGTGACCCATGGCGTGCCGCGAAAAGTCGTTTACGGTCAATGACATAGCGGGTGGGGTTGTAAACTCTTTCGGATTGTCGTTAGAGGTGGCTTCATTTGTTCGGACAGGGGGCCGAAGGTTTTACTCATGGGTCGGTAAGTTAGTCGACAATTTTGGAACTTCATGGGCCCTGCATCGGTNGGATCGTGCATGAAGCGAGACGGACGGACATTTGATCATCAGACGCTGGAGGCGATTCGCCTCATGGCGATTGAGCGGGTTCGTGAAGGCGAGCGGCCGGCAGACGTGATTGCCTCCTACGGATTCAATCGCACCACGATCTATAAATGGATAAACGCT
>NZ_KB902896.1:0-7459 GCF_000379565.1 Cupriavidus sp. UYPR2.512
TAATCCGATCGAGCACCGCGTGTTTCCACACATTACGCGAGCCTGTGCTGGCGTAGTCTTCAGCAGCGTTAGTCTGGTTCGTGAACTGATCGAAAAAGCCTGCACAAAAACCGGACTGAAAGTTACTGCTGACATTCTTGACGGAGTCTATGAAGCCGGACGGACAGTCACTCGTTGCGTCCGTGCTTCACTGAACATCGAGTACGACTCAACCTTGCCTGCGTGGAACTACAGCATCCGCTCACGGAACGCCGCATAGCGGGAAGTTATTTCGAGCACGTTCCTAAGGAGGCCGTCAAATGCCTGGTTGTGACCGAGTCTAGGCTCACAATTTGGGCGAGTACCAGGCCGGCCGGAACTTGCGAATGTCCCGCAGCTGTACATGTGCATCCAAACGTTCAGAAGCGCCAGTCACAGCGGTGGGCGTGCATCCGACGCTGCGTGGTCCACCCCGTTCCGTCGAGCGCGCTTTATCGGTGCTCGTTGCGGCGTTGGCATGGGATGCACCGTTGCGAGGCAAGCTGGCTTGATCTGCCGGAGTTTGTGGCGTGGCTCATAGGCGATGGGAGCGCTGAACCTCGCAAGGCTGCTACCAGAAGATTCGGTACTTCCTGGGGGCGGCGTCGGAGACCTCCCGATTGGTCTGTGGCACACTGGTGCCCGGAGTTCGAGGCACTGGCTCGTTGACCGGGTGCACCCTCAACTCGCTTCGGTCAATCGGGTGGAAGAAGGGAGAGGCCAGGCGCCCTGTGAGGGCAGACATCCGCCCGGCTGGGTGAGTTCTGTGCATGCTCGGCTCCTCGCTGCCCACTCGTTGTAGGGCAGCACCGTTCCACGTTCTGGCATGAAACAACAATGGACGGCTAGCCCGAAGGGCTGGATGACACCGCTATTTTTTTTCTGGCAAGACAGCGTTCGGGGGAACGGCAGATGACTTGCGTAGATGGAATATTAGGTTCGACTAGAACAACTGTCCACGTCACGTCCTTCCTTGGGGTCTAGGTAACCCGCCGCCAGTCCGCCAGGCGCACGGCGGGTTGGACGAGGCGCGGCAACGGATTCCCCGAGACAGGCCGAGACTGGGCGTAATATGCTAAGGTCAAACTTCGCGAATGGTCGCAGGTAGCATCGGGCAGAGATCCGCATGGTCACGCTTGTCTGTTCGGGGCTCCCCGGCTGTTGATTAGTCCCAAGCAAGAATGCTGAGCTGAATCGCCCCGCGTGCTGGCGGACTCCATTCGCGCCAGCAGGACGAGTCATGTATGGAAAGTCACAGGCGCGCTGGCTACTATGAATTCAAGGCTTATACCGAGCCACTTGCCAACGGAATGCACCAGGGTTTCGTGCTCGTTTGTCAACACACGTTTGCGGGGATACAGCAGTCAGTCTTTCGCGCGGGAAGGCCTTCGGTTGCAGAAACGGATGCCTTTGCCATGGCCGAAGCGCGAGTCGCCGATCTCATCGTACTGATCGGCACCGGACGGATGCCCAAAGCGACGCAGGTGGTGCCAGGCTAGGGCGCGCAGGCCAGACGGCACCTCCCGCACTCGGTGCAATTGCCAATCGAAGTGGTTGAGACGTCTACACTCAAATCGTTGCCCATGTCGCCACCAAGCCGGAGTACTTCGCAGCGGACAGGTCCAGCCCTGAGGTCGGCGATACCGCGCGGAAAACAGGGGCACTAGCTGATGGAATGTTGGCCGCGGCCTTTGGTTTCCCCTTCCTCAGATTGCGGTGACATATTGTCAAAGAACCATTGCGCCAAGTTCACGGCGACCGGGTTCCAGAACGTAGCTTAAAAGGCCCGCTTCCGGTTCTTGTGTCGAAGGCCGGGCGGCAAGCCCCCCTGGCCAGCAGCCGCAGAGCGCGAGTAGCTGCAGGGTGGTCTCAGACGGAACTCGGTCTTGGAGCGCGCTACGGTATGCGGTGTCAGCTGCTTCGGGCCATTCTGTGTACTTCAATTATCCCGCGGACCATATTTTGCGAATCCCGGCCGGCCCTCTATCCGTATCCGTCCATTCGGAGAAGAGGACCACTGCCTTGGCGCTTAGTCAGTCCCCGTTTTGGCGCGGTCTTCAACGCACGGAGCGTTACTCCACGGTGCGGCTCCGGTGGCGTTTAGTGAGCTGACGCGGCGGCGCCCGCGCAGCTCCTGCCAGAACGCCTGCAGCGCGTCGGCGGGCGTGCCCATGCTGCCCTTGCGCACCAGGCTGTAGAGGAGGGTCGGCCGGGGTGTGTCATGAACGCAAGCTCTCGCCTGCGTTCATGACACTGCCGGTCACCCCTCATTCCCAAGCGCGCGCACTTGCGGCGAGTCACTTCCGTTACAAGGTCAAATAGGCCTGCGGCCAAGATATGGCCTTAAGGTCGCGCAACTGGAGCGCCAAATGATCGAGGAGGGCCAGGCGGCGCTCGCCGCCGAGCGGCAGGCGTACGCCGCGACCCAGGCGCGGCTGGAGGTGGGCCGGGCGGAACTCGAGGGCGCGCGCCGGCAGCTGGACGAGTTGCGAACCCAATTCTCGACGGAGCTGGTGCGGGCCCGCGAACAGTCGTCATCGCCCAGGAACGGGCCGAGGCCCGGGCCCGGCTCGAGACCCAGGTCGCGGGGCTCACCGAGCAGCTCACCACACGGCTCGCGGCCGCCGACGCCGCCGCGCGGGAATCGGCCACCGACCTGGCCAGCGTCCAGGCGGCGTTGGCCGCGGCGTAAGGTCGGCGGCCCGGCGCCCCTTTAGCCAGCGACACACAACGCGAACCGCCAGCCGAAGCACATGGGGCGAGCGTTCCGAGCCCGGAAGATGGCAGCGACAGCAGCGACAACCAACACGATGACAGCAAACACTGCGCGGGCGGCGGCGATCCGCTGGATCCAGACCGAGATGGCCGACTACGGACTGACCATGGAGGAACTGGCAGCGGCGGGGTGCTTCGATCCACCACCACCACCACCACCAGCGCCAGCGCCAGCGCGGCCGCCGGTGGTCTGCTACCGCAACGCCGCGGGCCAGAGCTGGGACGGGACCGGCGAGATGCCGGACTGGATGCGGCGGGCGGTCAATGCGGGGCAGAAAGTGGGGTTTTACCGAGTCGGGTAAGAGCCCTCCAGCAAGCAGGACATCGGAGTATTGAAAATTTCAGTAAAATCAGAGGCTTGCCGAGGGGATGTGGCGAATTCTTTTCGAATCCCGGGCGCCCCTCACTTCGCTTGACGGTATCGCGCTGGGCACCACGCCCACCATCTGGGTTTGCGCGGCGGACTTTGTCTCGGACTTTGTCTATGAGCGCGGCGCCGGTGCCGCTGATCCTGGCCGACGAGCCCAGCCTGTTCCGCAAGTTGTCGCTGGACGCGCGGACGCAGTCCGGGGTGCCGTGGCGCATCGCCTACCTGGCGCCCAGCCTGATCGGCATCAAGGCCGCGCTGCGCGGCGGACTCGGCGTTACGGCGCGCAGCATCGACCTGCTGGCCCCGGACATGCGCATCCTGGGCGAGAGCGACGGACTGCCGCGCCTGCCGGACGTGACGTATTACCTGTGGGCCCGGCCCAATGCGGTCAATCCGGTGGCGCGGCATATGTTTTCGATGCTCAAGACGGCGTTGCAGCGGGGGGCTGGTCAGTGCCTGAGGCGTGTAGGTCGGAAGGCGAGATCGTAGGCAGACATGCGCGGCAGGGGAACAAGGAAGATTGCGCATCGATATGTGCGTCGCGATGGCGGTGATGTGGTAAGGATTTCCCTATTTCCGTTCGGGAAAGTCTTGATTTTAGGGAGTGATTTCAAGGCCATGTGGGGTAGTGGGATGCGGTGATATGCTGCACCCGCAATAACGTCAGCCAAGCAACCGTGGGTCAAGACACCGACGAGCCGCAAGTGCGGCGCACCATCCTGATCGTGGACGATGTGCCCGCCAATATCTCCATCGTTGCGCAGCACCTCGAGGCGCAGGGGATGTGCGTGCTCGTCGCGCAGGACGGTGAAGAAGCCCTCGAACGCGCCAGTTTTTCCCAGCCGGACCTGATCCTGCTTGATGTCAGGATGCCGCGCATGGACGGGCTCGAGACCTGCCGGCGCCTGAAGGCGATGCCGCAGACGCGGGATATTCCTGTGATCTTCATGACGGCGCTGTCGGCCACCGCGGACATGATGGACGCTTTCGCGGCGGGCGGTGTGGACTATGTCATCAAGCCATTCCAGCTGGCTGAGGTCATGGCGCGCGTCAATACGCACCTGTCGCTGCGGATCATGCACCGCAGGCTCGCACAGCAGAACGCCAGCCTGCAGGAAGAGATCGCCATCCGGCGCGCGGCGCAGCAGGAGGCGATGCGCGTGCGCGGCGAGCTCGAATACCGGGTCATACAGCGCACGCAGGCGCTGGCGCGGGCCAACGCGAGCTTGACGCAGGAGATCTCCGAGCGCTGCCGCGCGGAGGCAGCGCTCTCGGCCAGCGAAGCCCGCTTCCGCTCGATCGTCGAATCCAGTCCGGTACCGCTGGTGATTACCGCGATCGACGAAGGCCGGATCCTGTTCTGCAACCAGCCGTTCCGTGACCTCTTCGGCCTGACCGAGGCGCAGGCAACCGGGTTTGATATCCGGGAATGCTATGCCAATGCCGAAGCCCGGCAGGCGGCCGTACAGGAATTGCGCCGCGATGGCAGGGGCACGGCGCTCGAGATCGAGGCGTGCCATCGCGATGGCACTTCGTTCTGGGTCGTCGTCACGACGAGCCTGATCACATTTGGCGAGACCGCGGCCGCCTGCGTCGGCCTGTACGACATCACCGCCCGCAAGCGTGCGGAACTGAAGGTGGTCGCCAGCGAGGCAAGCTTGGCGAATGCGCAGCGCCTGGCGCGGCTGGGCGACTGGGAGTGGAACGCCGCGGACGGCGCAGTGCGACTGTCCAGGGAGATGTGCCGGATCCTGGGCGTCGACGAATGCCGGGTCCGGTCGCTGCGCGCACTCTTGCGTCATGTGCACCTGGAGGACCGGCGCTCGATCCTGGCCACGCTCAGCCAGCTGATGAAAGCGCCGGGAAGCACCAGCATCGACGTGCGTCTCAGGTATCGGGGCGTGAGCGATCATATCGTGCAGTGGCAGGCCGAGCAGCGCAGCGACGCGGCAGGCCGTTGCACCGGCCTGGTCGGCACGCTCCAGGACATTGCCGAGCGCAAGCGCATCGAGCAGGAACTGCTGGTCTCGCGCGAGCAGCTCAGGGAACTGTCGGGGCACCTGGAGGCCGCTCGGGAAGAGGAGCGCAAGCGCATCGCGCTGGAAATCCATGACGAGCTGGGCCAACTGCTCACCGCGCTGAAGATGGATGTGTCGCTGCTGCGCATGAAAATCGCCGGCAACCATGCTGCCGAGCAGAAGGCCGACGAGATGCGCGAGCTGGTCGAGCGGACCATCAGCATGGTCCGCCATGTGGCCAACCACCTGCGCCCGGCTGCGCTGAACTACGGCATCGTGTCGGCGCTCGAATGGCTCACCGAAGACTTCGGGCGCCGCCATCACGCGCATTGCCGGCTGACCGTCGACGGGCCCGAGCCGCGGTTGGACGATGCGGTGGCGACCGCCGCGTTCCGCATCGTGCAGGAGTCGCTGACCAATGCCGCCCGCCATGCGCGTGCCGCGCGGGTAACGGTGTCACTGAGCAACCGGCCCGACGGGCTGCTGCTGTGCGTCAGCGATGACGGGCAGGGCTTTGAAGTGGCGGCCGCGCTGCAGGGCGATTCCTACGGCGTGCTCGGCATGCGCGAGCGCGCCCGCATGATCGGCGGCAGCCTGAATATCGACAGCCAGGGCAGCAACGGCACCACCGTTTCCATTCACATCCCCCGCCAAGTGAGTGGAGCATGATTCGAGTTCTGATTGCGGACGACCATGCCATCGTTCGCAGTGGCCTTAAGCAGATCGTCGCCACCATCACCGATGTGGTAGTCGCGGCCGAGGCCGCGGACGGTGGCGCGGTGCTCGAGCAAATGCGTGCCGGCGAGTTCGGCCTGCTGCTTCTCGACATGACCATGCCGAGCATCAGCGGCATCGACCTGATCCGCCGCGTACGGAGCCGAGTGGCCCGATCTTGCCACCCTGATCCTGATCCTGAGCATGCACAACGAAGCACAGGTCGCCTCGCGGGCGCTGCGTGCCGGCGCATGGGGCTGTGTGACCAAGGACAGCGACTCGGAAATCCTGCTTGGGGCGATCCGCAAGCTGGCCGCGGGCGGCAAGTTCATCGACCCTGCGCTGGTCGACGCCATGGTCTTTCACCAGCGCGGTGAGGATGCTCCGGCGCACGAGGTGCTCTCGGACCGGGAACTCCAGGTGCTGCAGCAGCTCGCCGCCGGCCAGACCGTCAACGAAATTGCGGAGTCGTTTTCGCTGAGCGCCAAGACCATCAGCACCCACAAGATGCGGCTGATGCAGAAGCTGGGCTTGCAGAACAACGCCGACCTGATCCGCTATGCGATCAAGCATGGCTTCACGCAGGAGTAGGCGGCGTCACCCAACGGCCGCTGTAAGAATTTTCCTGCGATTGATTCAGGGAATGCTGAACGTGCATTCATCGTCCGCTGAATGCGGTGGCCGCTCGCGCGGCATACGATGGAATCATGGAAGCTGCAACGTCGGCCGGTAGTGCCGGGGCAGCCCGCAAGTGGAGCAAGAATGGGAGCAGACAAGTCATTGCGGTCGATGGTGGATAAATGGCTGGGACCGGCCGTGCCGAATCCACCGCGAGTCGCCTCGGTGGGGCGGCTGCGTGAGTGCGGCAGTCGATTCGTATGCGTGGAATCCGACCGCGTCACGGGCACGCTATCGATCGTATTTTTCAGGCATGGCGACGGGGCCTGGTATGTCTTTCCGCCCGTGACGAACAGGGCGGGACTGGCCGCCTATGGTGCGAGAGGCAAGGCGCGAGAGGCAGGGCGCGTGACGCAACCGTACCCAACGCCGGATGATAGTCCGGCGTTTTTTCAGGGGACAGGCTTGTTTGACGACCAAGATCGGTACGGCGCCGACAGTGGCGCGCGCCCGGAGGGTGCGGCCACGGCACCCTCGCTGCAGCCCTGCATGAATATGCACTGAGATCCGGCCTAGTATCCAGTGCCTACGTGCCGGACTACCTCACGCTGGAACGCCTGCGGATCTATTTCCGCTTAGGCCTGACGCCCAGCGAGGCAGCGCGGGCGTGTTTCCTGCCCTACTGCTAGTGTAGCGTTCTGTTCTTGATGGAACCTATATGAATTCGGCGTCTCCAATGCCCACACTGCGACACAGCGTGGAGAGAGTGAGTGCGAGTTGCCCCCGAGATCATGTTGACCGACGAGGAGCGAACCAATTTGACGAGGCTGGTTCGGTCGAAGCTCACGAGCGTGAGGCTGGCGCAGCGCGCGCGCATTGTGCTGCTGGCCGCCAACGGAATGCAGAACAAGGACATCGCCGAGCAGTTGGGAGTCGGACGCGTGCA
>NZ_KB902897.1:0-7446 GCF_000379565.1 Cupriavidus sp. UYPR2.512
CGAGCACTGTATAACTTGTGAAGCCACACTGTCCGAAGACAGCGGCGTCCGCTACCCAGCGCCCACACTTATCGGTTGTTTGGTTGTTAAAGAACTTCGCCGCCGGCTTTGCCGTTCAGCGCTGCTGCGTTGTCTGCAGCAGAGAAACGAGATTATGCAGAGCTTTCTTCGTTTCGTCAACCGTTTCAGCAACTTTTTTCGCTGCGGCCGGCGCGCCAACTTCGCTGCGCCAACCAACCCGGTCGACCCCGCAACCCTTGCTGCGTCTGCTTTGCAGCGCTGCGTTGTGTGTTGCGAGGGGGCGAATATTAAGTGACCGCAGCGGGGTTGGCAAGCGGTTCTTCGAAAAAAAGCCAAACCGCCTGAAAAAGGCATTCCCGGCCGCTTCAGCCCCCGCCCGGTGCTGCTTATAGAATGGCTGTTCCGGCCCGCCGGGCCGCTCTCTTATTAGATGGGGACGTTTGATGACTATCCAAGCGACCTGGCAACCGAGCCAGGGCAACAGCATCTGCCACCTGACCAACGGAACTGCCGAATGGCAAGCCGACCTGGATGCATCTGCCGGCGGCGACACCCAATACCCGAACCCGCACGACCTGCTGGATTCGGCCCTGGCCGCCTGCACCACGCTGACTTTGCAGCTGTATGCCAGACGCAAGGGCTACGCGATCTCCGAAGTCCATGTGTCGGTCGGTCATGAAGAGGCCAACGGGACCTACACCATGAATCGCGAGGTCAAGGTCAGCGGAGAGCTTACGCCCCAGATCCTGGATGACCTGCTCCGCGTGGCGAACCGCTGCCCGGTGCACAAGACCTTGTCGGGACAGTTTTCCATCCAGACTTCGATGGCCTGATCCCCGGCAAGATCACGCCCTCTGCTATTGCTGACTCAAATGATAATCGTTATTATTTGAGTTCTCGGGCTGTGACACGACCTGAGTCAGCAAATGGGTTCACCGGACACGTACGTGTCCGGTCTTTTCGTTCCGGCGACCCAACGTCGCGGCAGTCCCGTTCCGGCTGATTCTCTCCTGCCTGATGTCATCGTTCTGACGCACGCGGTGCGATACCGTACATGGCGCGGACCAGACGCGTGCCCCACCCGTTCGAGGGGCATCCTGCCCCATGTGTTGGCTGGCCCACCAAGGTTTCGTCGCATTCCGGTCAAACCGGCGCCGCGCGCTTTATCTGCCATGCACCGCAGGCTTACCATGAACGGCAAGCAGAAAAAGTAAAAGGCGTCAATAGAAAGCGCCGATGTATCGAAGCGAGCGGGGGGATTCCTTGACCAACTTCATCGAAGCGTATTGCGCGCAGGCTCGGCTTGCGGGCGCAGTCGGCGTGATCGCCAGACCGGTTGTGGTGGCACAAGACGGCACGTACGCCATGCACTACGTGCCCTGCGAATACCTGAACACCCAGGCAGCCCTGGTGCTGGTCAGCACCACGCCCGGCCACGCCCATGTGCGGCTGGCAGCCGCCGTCACTGAGGAACTGATGCGCGTCCATGCACCCGGACGCGTGATCCAGCGCGAGAACAAGCGGCGCGTCGAACTGGGCGGCAAGCTGGTGCGGCCCAACCTGATCCGCATGCTCGACCACTTCCGGGTGCCGGAACTGGTCGGCCTGCCGCACGCCGCGGCATTGTGGAACGACGGGTTCGAGCGCCTGCAACCGCTTGCCTTGCTGCCGTATGCCACCACGCGGCGCGGTCTGGCGTTCGACGGGCCACTGGAAGAACTGCTGGACACACCGATGCTGCGCGAGGTATTCGAAGCGCAGTTCCTGGGCGCCGTGCGACAGATGCGCACCGATGCGCTGTATATCGCGCTGGGCCGTACCGCCTGGGCAGGACTGCGGCATGCAGTCAGCCGCCGGCTGCTGGCGAAGCATCAACTGCTGGGGATGATGCCAGTGCCGGCGCGCGCCGGCAGCATGGTGCGCTACTTCCTGCGCGAGATCGCCGCCAGCGACCTGTCGGCCAAGGACCCGGTGCGCCATCGCGTGGCGTGGCTCGATGCCGCCCATGCCGAACTGGAAGCCAGCGTTCGCAAGCTGCGCGCTGCCATCCGGCCGGACCCGCACTCCGCCTACCTGACCGCATAAGCGATCACCCGCCTCCAGGATTGGGCTCGACAGACCCCACCGAAGTGGGGTCTTGCCGACCCGCGTTGTGCCGATAACGTCTCCTGAGGCATCTGACACGCCTCGTATTCCCGATTTTTAGCGGCCCCGCGTGGGCCGCAATTTTTTGGGATCGCCAATTGGCGTCTCCCGGTCAAGCGGCTACGCCGGTGGCGGCATCTGCCCGACGCTTCGCCGCAGCGCTTCCGATACTTGCGCCATCAGCGCGGCGCCGTCATTGACCGCGCGGCCGCTGGCCAACAATGCCTCGCGCACGCTGACGACCTTGCCCGCGTCATAGCGCCGGCCGCTGTCGATGGCCGCTTCGAACGCATTGGCGCGAGCGTTGATCTGCATGGGGTCGGCGCTGACCAGCAGCACCGCATGGGCCAGCACCAGGTGGCGCTGTCCGTCGGGCGCTTGCATGGCCGCGGGCGCGCGCCGCCAGTACTGCGCCGTGCCGGCGATCTTGCGCGCGGCTTCGGGCGGGCCCCAGGCCAGGTTGTAGCGGCCGTCGCAGAAGGAACCGGCCACCGCCTGCCAGTGCGTGTCGACGGCCAGCGCTTGCAGCGCGTCGCCGATGACCTCGCACAGGTGCAGGTAGACCGCATCGCTGCGCGCGCCTGGCGGCTGTCCCACTGTGTAGGCCAGGCTCAGGTTGAGGATGCCAGGGCCCTGCGGCACCAGCCCGCCGCCCGACATGCGCAGGAATACCGGGCATCCCTGCTGCGCGAAGTCGGCGCGCGCAGTTTCCAGCGCGGCGTGGCGCAGGTAGGTGCGCGGCACCACCAGCGACAGCGGCGCCTCCCACAGCTGCGCCACTTGCCGGCCCTGTGCCGCGAGGTCGAGCAAGGCCAGCTCATCCTGCAGCGGGTCGCTGCCCGCCTGCCCGGCATGGGCCGCATCGACAAATTCAAACCGCATGGGATAGCACCAGCCTCCGGATGGCAACGTGCCGAGTCTAGCAAGGCTAGGCGTTGAGCGCATCAAAGTACGCCAGCGCCTTCGACGCATACATGGCGCCGGGCCCGCCGCCCATCTCGATATTGATGGCCAGCACTTCGGCCAGCTGCTCGCGCGTAGCGCGATGGCGCAGCGCCTGGCTGGTGTGGAACAGCACGCAGTCGTCGCAGCCCTTGTGCACCGCCAGCGCGACGGCAATCAGTTCCTTGACGGCGGCGTCCAGGCTGCCATCCTGCGTGGCAGCCTTCATCACGCCCTGGAAGGCGCTCATGGCGGCGGGCTGGGCCTGGCCGAGCGCACCGAATTGCTTGTTGATCCCGGTCAGGCGGGTCTTCAGGTCTGTGGTCATGAGGTGTCCTGTCTTGAATTCGAACAGCTGGCCGAGCGGATGGCGCCGCTGGCGCGGGCGCCATCCGCGCGCGGCGTCAGCCGGCCAGATGCTTCTTCAGCAGCGCGTTGAAGTCATTGGCCTTCTCCATCTGGCTCATGTGGCCAGCATCGGCGAAGACCTTGACGGTTGCTCCCGCCGGCGCGGCTTCAGCGTGCGCGGCCGGGATGATCTGGTCCTGCCCGCCCCACACCACCAGCACGCGCTTGCCGCTGCCGGCCAGCCGCTGGCCAGGCTGCTCGCTCTGGCGGCCGCCGCCGAAGAGTCCCTGCCCCAGCGCCGTCAGCGCCTCGGTGACGCCGTCCAGCCGTTTGTAGCGCAGCAGGTCGTCCAGCATCTGGCGGCTGACCAGCCCCACGTCGGCGAACAGCAGTTCGACCACGGGCTTGAGCTCGCGCCGGGACTGGGCAGTGACGAAGCCTTCGGTATAGCCACTGTTGACGGCATCACCAAAGCCCACCGGCGACACCAGCGCCACCGACAGCACCCGCTGCGGTGCATCCACAGCCAGTTGCGCCGCCACGCCGCCGCCCATCGAATGGCCGACCACATGCGCGGCCTCGATCCCGGTCTCGTCCATGAAGCGCGCTACAAAGCCGGCCATCTGCGCCAGCGTCGTGCCCGCGAGCCGCGGCGACGACTGTCCGTGGCCGGGCAGGTCGAGCGCCACAACGGTGTACGCGTCGGCCAGGGGATCGAGGTTGAACAGCCAGTTGTCCAGGTCACCGCCAAATCCGTGGATGAAGAGCACGGTTTCGGCGCCGCCGCCCTTGCGGGCATAGCGGACCCGGATGCCGTCGACGTCGGCAAACTGGTACGCGGCAGCGGCGCCCTCTTCGCCACCTTCGTCTGCCGGCGCTTCATAAGCCGCGACATAATCATCGATTTGCGCATCGCTCACCTCCGCAGGTGCCAGCACGCCGAGCAGCGCTTTCACCGGCAGCACGTCGCCGGCCTGCGCCACCTTGCGGCGCAGCGTGCCCGCGTCGGGCGCCTCCACCGCATTGGCGATCTTGTCGGTTTCCACATCCAGGATCGGCATGCCCACGGTAATTTCGGTGCCTTCGTCGACCAGCCAGGCATTGACCGTGCCTTCCTTCATCGACAGGCCCCACTTGGGCATCACGATCGGGATAATCGTGGGGGAAAGTGCGGTTCCCATCAGTGCTTGCCTCCCTTCATGGTCTTGCGCGCGGCGGCCACGATCTGCGCGGCGCTGGGAATGTACAGGTCCTCCAGCGTCGGTGAGAACGGCACCGGCGTATGCGGCGGGCACACCATCTCGATACCCGCCTTGAGCGCGCTAAAGGCCTGCTGCGCAACCTGCGCCGAGATATCGGTGGCGATATTGCAGCGCGGGCTGGCCTCGTCCACGAGCACCAGGCGGCCGGTGCTCTCGACCGATTCCAGCACGGTGTCCATGTCCAGCGGCGAGAGCGTGCGCAGGTCGATCACTTCCGCCTCGATGCCCTCCTTGGCCAGCGCGGCGGCCGCTTCGAGCGAGCGATGCACCATCAGCCCATAGGTGACGATCGACACGTCCTTGCCGTCGCGCACGATATTGGCCTCGCCGAACGGGATCGCGTAGGCGCCTTCGGGCACCTCGCCTTCCAGGCCGTAGAGGTTCTTGTGCTCGCAGAAGATCACCGGGTCGTTGTCGCGGATCGCCTGGATCAGCAGGCCCTTGGTGTCGTACGGCGTGGACGGGCACACCACCTTCAGCCCGGGGATATGCGTGAACAATGGCGTCAGCATCTGGCTGTGCTGCGCGGCCGCGCGAAAGCCCGCGCCGACCATCGCGCGGATCACCACCGGGGTTTCGGCCTTGCCGCCGAACATGTAGCGGAACTTGGCCGCCTGATTGAAGATCTGGTCGAAGCAAACGCCCATGAAATCGATAAACATCAGCTCGGCGATCGGGCGCATGCCGCAGGCCGCGGCGCCGATGGCGGCGCCCACGTAAGCGGATTCAGACAGCGGCGTGTCCAGCAGCCGGTCGCCATGCTTGGCGTACAGGCCCTTGGTCACGCCCAGCACGCCGCCCCAGGCGTCCTTCTCTCCGTCCGCGCCGGCGCCACCGACGATGTCTTCGCCCAGCATGATGACGCTGGGGTCGCGGGTCATTTCCTGGTCGATCGCCTCGTTGATCGCCAGCTTGATGCTCAGTTTGCGAGCCATGGTTTGTCTCCTGATATGGGGTTAGCGCGTGGCGGATCAGTAGCTGACGTAGACGTCGGTGAGCAGGTCTTCGGGCCCGGGTTGCGGTGCGGCCTTGGCCTCCTGCACGGCATGCTCGATCAGCGCCGCGACTTCGCGATCGATGGCGTCGAGTTCTTCGCGCGCGACCACGCCCGCCTGGGTCACGGCGCGGCCAAACAGCTTCAGGCAATCCTTGTTGGCACGGATGTCGTCGAGTTCGCCGGCGGCGCGGTAGGTTTGCGCATCGCCCTCGAAGTGGCCGTAGAAGCGGACCATCTTGCATTCGAGCAGCGACGGCCCGCCGCCTTCGCGCGCGCGCCGGATCACTTCGCCGGCCGCTTCATGGACAGCGAAGAAGTCGGTGCCGTCCACCGTCACGCCCGGGATGCCGAAGCCGGCGGCGCGGTCCACGTAGCTGTCCACCGCGGTGCCGTAATCGCGCGAGGTCGATTCGGCATAGCCGTTGTTCTCGATCACGAAGATCACCGGCAGGTTCCACACCGCGGCCAGGTTCAGGCTTTCCAGGAAGGTGCCCTGGTTGGAGGCGCCGTCACCGCAGAAGGTGATGCCGACCTCGCCCTTGCCGCGGAACTTGGCCGCCAGCGCGGCGCCGCAGATCAGCGGCGCGCCCGCGCCCAGGATGCCGTTGGCGCCCATCATGCCCCTGGACAGGTCGGCGATATGCATCGAGCCGCCCTTGCCATTGCACGAGCCGCCCTTCTTGCCGTAGATCTCTTTCATCATCGCCACCGGATCGACGCCCTTGGCAATGCAATGGCCGTGGCCGCGGTGCGTGCTGGCGATGCGGTCGCCATCGTTCAGGTGGTGCAGGATGCCGACGCCCGCGGCTTCCTCGCCTGCGTACAGGTGGACGAAGCCGGGGATGTCGCCGCGCCCGAAGTCCACGTGCAGGCGTTCCTCGAAATCGCGGATGGTGCGCATCTTCCGGTACACCGTCAGCAACGTCTCCTTGTCGAGCGGCAGCGCGGCGCAATCTTGAGAAGCTCTGGCTGTCATGTCTGTCTCCTTCATTTTCAGGTGTTGCACTTCAAGAAAGGGGGAAAAGCGAGCGCGGACGCGGTGCCCGCGCGTCATCCCACCGCGGCGTGCCGCGGCAGGCTGCGCATCAGGTGGTGGCGCGCGGCATGGCGCATGCAGGCCGCGACGTCGATGCTGCGAAAGGCGTGGTCATGCAGGGTGACGGTGACTTCGTCGTCCGGGCCGAAGGCCAGTTCGCGCTCGCCATCCAGCGCGACAATGCCGCTGCGCTGGCGCACGCGATGGGGCCGGCCGTGTTCAAGCCGCTGCCAGCCGGCCACCGGCACGGTGCACATCAGGCCGGGTGCGATCGGCGCGCACAGGTCGAATTCGCCTTCGCCGGGCGCGGCCAGCTCGATCGCGAGGCCGCCCTCCTCGCGCCGGCCCACCGGCTCCAGCAGCCCGGCGATGGATGACAGGCCGATGGCCTCGGGGTCGGCAAAGGACACGTAGACGGCGGCAAGCGTGTCGGTCTTCCACAAGGCGCGCGCGCCGATGAAGTGCTCGTGCGAGATCACCGCATCCACCAGCGCAATATCGCGGCGAAAGCCGCCGTTGCCGTCGCGGATGACGATGTCGAGCCGCTTGTTCGACGCCAGCGCCTGCGCAGGTGGAATGCGGCCCGTGGCATAGAGGCCGGTGGCCAGCCAATCCACCCAAGATAAGGACATCAGCAAGCCTTATAGGCGGCATGTCGATGAGGTTTCTGGCGAGGCGGACGTGGTTTAGCGCGA
>NZ_KB902898.1:0-123561 GCF_000379565.1 Cupriavidus sp. UYPR2.512
ACGGCTGCGCTACGCGCCGGCCCTAAGCAGAGCGACCGTCCGACCACTTCCTGACAGCGTTGGGTTCGGCATCATCCGCGACCACGCGGTGCGAGCGCAGCGATGCACTCCGTGCCCGTGCCTCCGACCTGCGATGATGCGTGCGCGTAGCGCAGCCGAAGGCGTCCCACCGATAACCTGGTTAGCAGGCTGCCAACAACCTAAAGTCGGGTTCGTCCAATAGTCCGTCGACGCAGGCACCGGACAGGGAGCGTAGCTGGCTCGAACCACCAATCACATCAGCGGAAATCACCACCGCCCGAACCACCAACGCCGATGACTTTATTGCCAGCCGCATAGGCGACGCGTTCCTTGGTTACTTTCTGTCGCTCGGACAGAAAGTGACTCGCCGGCTACGCCGGCGAAACAGCCCACGCCCGCCAAGAGCCACAAGCCGCCCGCAAGGCTGCAACAGGCCAAACACCACCCCGCCAAGAGCCCACCGCAAGCGCAACCCTCGCATCCCTGGCAGGGGGTAAACCCTGCCTATCGATATCAACCTCGATGTCTTATTCTTCGATACGCGGTATCACTGAATGAAACAGCGTCTCGAGAAACGAACCAGAATCACCATGCCTTGCCTTGCTGTCCACCTGATTGCCCATGTTGTCCGTCTTGCTGCGACGGCCCTTGCCGCCATAGCGCTGCTTGCCGGCCCCCACGCCGTACACGCCGCCGACCTGCGCATCGGCTACAAGGCCGAGATCAGCGCTGCCGACCCCCACGTCCTGGACGCCGCCGGCCGCAACCTGTGGGGCCACGTGTATGAGACCCTGGTCGGCCTGGACAATGCACTGCGCCCGGTGCCCCAGCTGGCCACCGCATGGCGCCAGCTGGACGACCGCAACTGGGAATTCCAGCTGCGCCCAGGCGTGCGTTTCAACAACGGTGAGCCATTCACCGCCGAGGACGCACACTACTCGATCGAGCGCGCCATGACGTTGCCCGGTGCGCGCACCTTCCGCACTTACCTGAAGTCGGTTGCAGCAGTAGAGGTGACGGGGCCGCTGACGCTGCGCGTGCGCACGCGCTCGCCCAACCCGGTGCTGCCGCAGAACATCGGCATGGTGGCGATGCTGCCGCGCTCGTTGGGCAAGGCCGTGCGCGAGGCCGACTTTGCCCATGGCAGTGCCAGCATCGGCACCGGCCCTTACCGGCTGGTGGCCTGGGAGCACGGCCAGGAGCTGACGCTGGCGCGCAATCCAGGCTACTGGGGCGGACCGCAGCCGTGGGAGCGCGTGGTGTTCCAGTTCATCCCGAAAGAGCCGGCGCGGGCCTCGGCGCTGCTGTCGGGGCTGGTGGATGTGATCGACGCCTCGTCGGCCAGCATCGCCGAAGCCTTTGCACGCACCAACGGCCGCATCCGCACCGTATCGGCCACCTCGTACATGCTGAACTACCTGCAGCTGGACCAGGCGCGCGCGGTGTCGCCATATGTGCAGGACAACGCCGGCCAGCCGCTGGCGGCCAACCCGTTGCGCGATGCCCGGGTGCGCCAGGCCATCAGCCTGGCCATCGACCGCGACCTGATCGCGGCGCGCGTGACCAAGGGCGATTCCGTGCCGGCCGGGCAGATGGTGCCGCAGGGCTTCTTCGGCTTTGCCCCGGCCGTGCCGGCGCCGCGTGCCGATGCCGCGCGGGTGCGCCGCCTGCTGGCCGAAGCCGGCTATCCCGAGGGCTTCCGCCTGACGCTGCATTGCCCCAACGACCGCTACCTGAACGACGCCAAGACCTGCGAGGCGGTGGGGCAGATGCTGACCCGCGCCGGCATCCGCACCGAGGTGCGCACGCTGCCGTACTCGGTCTATATCACCCGCGCCACGTCGGGCGGCGAGGGGGGCAAGCCTGAGTTCAGCGCCTTCCTGCTGGGCATCGGCGCGGTCAGCGGCGATTCGCTGGAGCCGCTGGTGGCGGTGGCGCATGCGCAGGACAAGGCCGCCGGGCTGGGCGCCAACAACCGCAGCGGCTATGCCAACGCGACGGTGGATGCCCTGATCGAGAAAGCGATGCACACCATGGCGCCGGTGCCGCGCGACCTGGCGCAGCAGCGCGCCGCCGAACGGCTGGCGGCCGACGCCGGCATCGTCCCGCTGCATCACCTGCGCGCCGCGTGGGCCTATCGCGACGGGCTTGCCGTGCAGCCGCGCAGCGATGGCTTCACCTATGCCGGCAATATCCGCCCGGCGCCGCCGGCCGCCCCGCAACGCTGACCACGCCACCCGCATCCCGCCTTCCTCATCATGCTTGAAACCCTACTCAAACGGCTGCTGCAGAGCCTTGCGGTGCTGTGGCTCATGTCGGTGCTGACCTTCTGCGCCGTCAACCTGATCGGCGACCCGGTGCACCTGCTGGTCAGCCCCACCGCCACCGAACAGGAGATCACCGAGGCGCGCCACGCGCTCGGCCTGGACCTGCCCATGCCGCAGCAATACCTGCGCTTCCTGCAGGGCGCCCTGCACGGTGACCTGGGCGATTCCTTCATCTACAACCGGCCGGCGATCGAGCTGATCGTCAGCCGCGTGCCGGCCACGCTGGAACTGGCCGTGACGGCGCTGCTGCTGTCGCTGGGCATCGGCATCCCGATGGGCGTGTTTGCTGGCCTCAAGCCGCATAGCCGGCTGGCGCGGATGCTGATGGCGTGCTCGCTCGGCGGCGTGATCATGCCGACGTTCTGGATCGGCATGATCGGCATCCTGGTGTTCTCGGTGAACCTGGGCTGGCTGCCTTCGGGCGGGCGCGGGCCGGTCAGCACGGTGCTGGGCGTGCCGCTGTCGGTGACCAGCTGGGAGGGCATCCGCTTCCTGCTGCTGCCGGCGCTGACGCTGTCGCTGTTCAAGATTTCGCTGGTCGCGCGCCTCACTGAGGCCGGCACGCGCGAAGTGGCGGGTCAGGAGTACATCAAGTTTGCCCGCGCCAAGGGCGTGGGCGGCGCGCGGCTGGTGCTGCGCCATGTGGTGCCCAATGTGCTGATCCCGATCGTCACGGTGGTCGGCCTGGAGTTCGGCCACCTGATCGCGTTCTCGGTGGTGACCGAGTCGGTGTTCTCCTGGCCTGGCATGGGCAAGCTGATCATCGATTCGGTGCTGGCGCTGGACCGTCCGGTGGTGGTGGCCTACCTGCTGGTCACGCTGGTGCTGTTCGTGGTGCTGAACCTGGTGGTCGACCTGCTCTACGTGGTGCTCGATCCGCGCCTGCGGCACAAGCCGGCCTAGACACCGCGTCCGCTGCCGCATTTTCCCCCTGCAAAAGAACGAGACTGAACCGATGTCCCTGCCTGTATCTGAAGCCGACACCGCCGTGCCCGCGCTTGCGCCGGCCGCGGCGGAACCGGCGCCTGCCGCCGCGCCGCCTGCGGCACGGCCCTCGCTGCTGCGGCGCTTTTGCGCCAACCGCGTCTCTGCCGCCGCGCTGGCATTGCTGGTGACGCTGCTGCTGGTGGCCGCGCTCGCCCATGTGATCAGCCCGCAGAATCCCTATGACCTCGCCACGGTCTCGGTGATCGATTCCGAACTGCCGCCGGGCAGCATCGGCTACGAAGGCCAGTCGCACTACTGGCTGGGCACCGACGGCGCCGGGCGCGACCTGCTCAGCGCCATCTTCTATGGCATCCGCATCAGCGTGGGCGTGGGCGTGATCAGCGCGGTGGTGGCGCTGATGGTGGGTAGCGCCGTGGGCCTGGCCGCGGCGTACTTCGGCGGGGTAGCGGATGCCGCCATCATGCGCGTGGTCGACCTGCAGCTGAGCCTGCCCGCGGTGCTGGTGGCGCTGATCCTGCTGGCGGTGCTGGGGCAGGGCGTGGACAAGACCTTGCTGGCGCTGGTGATCGTGCAGTGGGCCTACTTTGCCCGCACCGTGCGCGGCGCGGCGCAGGTGGAGCGGCGCAAGGAATATGTCGAGGCCGCACTTGGCCAGGGTTTGCCGGCGCTGCGCGTGATGTTCGGCCATATCCTGCCCAACTGCATGGCGCCGCTGGTGGTGGCCGGCACACTGCAGATCGCGCATGCGATCACGCTTGAGGCCACCATGAGCTTTCTCGGCATCGGGCTGCCGCGCACGCAGCCGTCGCTGGGCATGCTGATTGCCAATGGCTTCGAATACATGCTGTCGAACAAATACTGGATCAGCATCTTCCCGGGCGTGGCCCTGGTGCTGCTGATCGGCTCGATCAACCTGGTGGGCGACCGCCTGCGCCGCGTGCTCAATCCGCGGCTGGAAGGGTAAGGAGCCCGGCATGGCACTACTGGAAGTTACCGGCCTGAGCACCAGCTTCGCGTTCGCGCGCGGGGCGGTGAAGGCGGTGGATGGCGTGTCGTTTGCGCTGGAGCCGGGCGAGATCCTCGGCATCGTCGGCGAGTCCGGCTCGGGCAAGTCGGTGACGGCGTTTTCGCTGATGAACCTGCTGGACCCGCCCGGGCGCGTCACTGGCGGCTCGGTCCGCTTCAAGGGACAGGAGCTGCTGGCGGGTTCGCCGCGCCAGTGGCAGGCGCTGCGCGGCGACCGCATCGCGATGGTGTTCCAGGATCCGATGATGTCGCTCAACCCGGTGATGCGCGTGGGCGACCAGCTGGCCGAGACCGTGCTGGTGCATCACCGCCGCACCCGCGCGCAGGCGCAGGCGCAGGCAGTCGACGCGCTGACGCGCGTGGGCATCCCGGCGCCGCAGGAGCGCATGCGCGCCTATCCGCACGAGCTGTCGGGCGGCATGCGCCAGCGCGTGGCGATCGCCAATGCGCTGATTAACCGCCCGGACCTGATCATTGCCGACGAGCCCACCACCGCGCTTGACGTCACCATCCAGGCGCAGATCCTCTACGAGATGAAGCAGCTGGTGCGCGAGACCGGTGCCGCCGCGATCTGGATCAGCCATGACCTGGCCGTGGTCAAGGACCTGGTCGACCGCGTCTGCGTCATGTACGCCGGCAGGGTGGTGGAGCAGGGCCCGGTCGCCGACCTGATCGAGCGGCCGCTGCATCCGTACACGCGCGGGCTGCTGGATTCGCTGCCCACGCCGGCCATGCGCGGCGCAACGCTGCGCGCGATCCCGGGCGCGGCACCGGCGCTGGCCGCGCTGCCGCCAGGCTGCGCCTTTGCGCCGCGCTGCCCGCGCGCGCAGGACGCATGCCGCCAGGCGCCCGCCGAAACCACCGTGCGCGGCCGGGCGCTGCGCTGCTTTTATCCCCTGGAGGCGGCATGACAGTCATGCTTGAAGCGCGCAACCTGCAGAAACGCTTCTCCATGAAGCCCGGCCTGCTGGGACGCATGTCTGGCAAGCCGGTGCAGGCGGTTTATGCCGTCAATGATGTCTCGCTGCAGGTGCGCAAGGGCGAGGTCCTGGGCGTGGTCGGCGAGTCCGGCTGCGGCAAGTCCACGCTGGGCCGCATGCTGGCCGGGCTGCTGCCGCAGACGGGCGGCGAGATCGCCTGGGAAGGCAAGCGCGCCGATATCGCGTCCGCCGGCTATCACCGCGGCGTGCAGATGGTGTTCCAGAACCCCTATGCCTCGCTCAACCCGCGGCTGCGCATCGGCCCGGCCATTACCGAAGGCGCTGTCTACCACGGCATGGTCAAGCGTGCGCGCGCCGCGTCGTTCGCTGGCGAACTGCTGCAGCAGGTGGGGCTCGATCCCAGCTACGCCGGGCGCTTCCCGCATGAGTTCTCCGGCGGCCAGCGCCAGCGCGTGGCCATCGCCCGCGCACTGGCGCTGCGCCCGCGCCTGCTGATCTGCGATGAGGCCGTGTCCGCCCTTGACGTTTCGGTGCAGGCGCAGATCATCAACCTGTTCATGCAATTGCGGCGCGAGCACGCACTGACCTATGTCTTCATCAGCCACAACCTGGCTGTGGTGGAGCATATGTCGGACCGCGTGGTGATCATGTATTTGGGCCGCATAGTCGAGAGCGGCGCTGCGCGTGACGTGTTCGCCGCGCCCAACCATCCCTATACCCGGGCCCTGCTGGCCGACGCGCCGCGCCTGGGCGCCAGCCCGCCCGCGCACCAGCCGATCCGCGGCGAGCTGCCCAGCCCGCTGGCGCCGCCCACGGGCTGCGCCTTCCATCCGCGCTGCCCGCATGCGAGCGCGCGTTGCGCGGCCGAAGTACCGGTGCTGCGCGATATCGGCGGACGGCTGTCCGCCTGCCATCTGAATGACTAGTCCACTGAATCATTGACATGGCAGGCACCGACCAATTTCAGTGATTCAGCGGACTAGATAGCCGCCGCCCGGCGCGGCCAGCCCACGCTCCCCTGTGCATCGATGCCATCCCGCCCCGCGCGGCGGGCGGGGACCGTGCGCGCTGCGCGGGCAGATCACGCGGCATTCGGGACCACCCGAGGGGGACCTGTGCGTTGGCACACAACAAGAGAGGGAGCAGAAGCATGAAGAGTATCCAGACCAAGAGCGCGCTCAAACGCGCCTGCATCGGCGGCGCGCTGGCGCTGCTGTCGGCCGCGGCCGACGCATCGGTGACGCTGTATGGACGGCTTGACACCGATATCGAATACCAGAAGGGGCCGGATGGTGGGGCCACGCAGATGACCGACAACGCCTCGCGCTGGGGCATGCGCGGCAGCGAAGACCTGGGCGGGGGCTTGCGCGCCGCGTTCGGGCTGGAGCAGGGCTTTGCCGCCGACAGCGGCACGGCCACCAACCCGCAGTTCCGCAATGCCTTTGTCGGCCTGCAGGGCGGCTTCGGCGCGATCGCGCTGGGGCGGCTGGATTCGGCGACGATCGTGGGTTCGCCGATCTATTCGCAGGTGACGCAGAACATCGACTTCGCCATCCATGATGCGGGCGCCACCGCCATCGGCACCAAGGTGCTGAACGCGCGCAACCGCGTGTCGAACGCGCTGGGCTACATGACGCCGGAACTTGGCGGCTTTTCCGTGCGGGCGCGCGTGAACCTGGCGGGACCCGATCCGGCCACGCCCAACGCCAGGTCGCCGGTGCAGGCCGAGGACGATTTCCGCCAGTACGATCTTGGCCTCAATTACGCCGCCGGCAATTTTGCCGCGGGCGTGGGCTATGCGCGCGATGCCAAGGCTGGCGGGCTGGTGGCCAATGATTTCCGCGACAAGGTGCAGGCCGCGGCGTCGTACGACTTTACCGTGGTCAACATCTATGGCATCTACGGGCGCGACCGCTACGCAGGCACCGCCGCCACGCGCACCGACGTGCCTTACTGGCTGGTCGGCTTCACCGTGCCCTATGGCGCCCACAAGCTCACCGTGAACTACATGGAGCGCGCAGTGCAGCGCGACCCGCAAGGCCGGCTCAAGAAGGTGCAGGCCGGCTACGGCTACAGCCTGAGCAAACGCACCATGCCCTACGTTTTCTTCGATCGCGAGGATCCTAACTCGCACAAGCCCGGTGACACCGTGACCACGGTCGGCATCGGCATCCAGCACAAATTCTGATAATGGCCCTTCCTTATTCGCTGACCGAACCGGCTGGCGCGGCACTGCCGCTGGTGGTGGACTCCCCGCACAGCGGGCTGGTGCATGCCGAGACCCTGCCGCTGGCGGCGCCCCCCGAAGCCCTGCTGACGGGCTGGGACGCCTATGTCGACCAGTTGTTCGCGCATGTGCCGATGGTGGGCGGCACGCTGCTATGCGCGGGCTTTCCGCGCTGGATGGTGGATGTCAATCGCGCCCGCGATGACATCGATCCCGCGCTGATCGACGGTGCCATGCCCTATCCCGTGCAGCCCAGCGACAAGTCCGGGCGCGGCATGGGCGTGCTGCGCCGGCTGGCGCTGCCGGGCGTGCCGGTGTACGCCGCGCCGCTGTCGCCGGACATGGCAGAGTATCTGCTGAAGACCTACTACGATCCCTACCACGCCGCGCTGTCCGGCCTGCTGGCGCAGCGCCATGCGCGTGCGGGCGCGGTGTGGCACATCGACTGCCATTCGATGAAGTCGCGCGGCAATGCGATGAACGTGGACAATGGTGCGGGGCGGCCTGACTTTGTGATCAGCAACGGCGATGGCGCCACCTGCTCGGATGCGTTTATCGACCTGGTGGCGCAGTGCCTGCGCGGCTACGGCTACCGGGTGGGCATCAACTGGCCGTACAAGGGCGCGGAGCTGATCCGTGCCTATGGCGACCCGGCGCACGGCCGCCACAGCCTGCAGATCGAAATCAACCGCGCGCTCTATATGGACGAGGCAAGTTTCTCGCCGCACGGCGGCTTCGCGGCGCTGCGCGGCCACCTCGACCAGTTGCTGGAGGAGGTGGCGGCATATATCCGCGCGGCACTGGCGCGATGATGGCGCGGCGTGCTCAGATCACCTTGCCCGGATTCATCAGCCCCTGCGGATCGAGTGCGCCCTTGATCGCGCGCATCATGGCCAGCTCGACCTCGCTCTTGTAGAGCCGGTTTTCCTCGCGCTTGAGCTGGCCCAGCCCGTGCTCGGCGGAAATCGAGCCGTTATGCGAGCGCACGCTGTCGTGCACGATGCGGTTGACCTGGTCCTGGTGCGCCAGGAAGGCGTCATGGTCGACGCCTTCCGGCGGCGACACGTTGTAGTGCAGGTTGCCGTCGCCGAGGTGGCCGAAGGTCACCATGCGCGCGCCCGGGAAGGCGTTCTGCAGCAGCGCGTCGGTGGTCTCGATAAAGTCCGCCACGCGCGACACCGGCACGGCGATATCGTGCTTGATGTTCTTGCCGTCTTCCACCTGCGCCAGCGGGATATGCTCGCGCAGGTTCCAGAAGTCGCGCGACTGCTGCACCGATTCCGCCACCACCGCGTCGGTGGCCACGCCGGCATCGAAGGCGGCCGACATCATGGTTTCAAAGATGCCGCGCGCATGGGCTTCGCTTTCGCTGTCGGACAGTTCCAGCAGCACCAGCTGCGGGTGGATGTCTGCGAACGGATAGCGCAGCTGCGGGAAGTGCCGCGTCACCAGCGTCATGCTGAGCGCGGACATCAGCTCGAACCCGGTCAGCATGGCGCCCGCATGCGATTGTGCGATGGCCAGCAGCGCCAGCGCGGCGCGCGGGCTCTGCACCGCGGCCAGCGCGGTGACCGAGGCGCGGGGCAGCGGGAACAGCTTCATCACCGCCGCGGTGATGATGCCCAGCGTGCCCTCGGCGCCGATAAAAAGGTCGCGCAGGTCGTAGCCGGTGTTGTCCTTGCGCAGCCCGCGCAGGCCGTGCCAGATCTCGCCCGAGGGCGTCACCACTTCCAGGCCCAGGCACAGCTCACGCGTGTTGCCGTAGCGCAGCACCGCGGTGCCGCCGGCATTGGTCGACAGATTGCCGCCGATGGTGCAGCTGCCTTCGGCCGCCAGGCTCAGCGGAAACAGCCGGCCGTGCTCGCGCGCCACGTCCTGCAGGTGCTGCAGCACCACGCCGGCCTCGACCGTGATGGTGTTGTTGAGCGGATCCACCTGGCGGATGCGGTGCAGCCGCTGCAGCGAGACCACCACCTGGTCCTGCCCGGCCACCGGCGTGGCACCGCCGCACAGGCCGGTGTTGCCGCCTTGCGGCACCACGGCGAGCTTGTGGGCATGGCAGGCATGGACTACCTCTGCGACCTCCTCGGTGGTGCCGGGGCGCAGCACTGCCAACGCCTCGCCGCGATAGCGCTTGCGCCAGTCGGTCAGGTAGGGTGCCTTGTCGGCTGCATCGGTCAGCACGTGCTGCGCACCCAGCGCGGCGCGGCACAGTGCGAGGAAGGAGTCTTGAGGCGAGGTCATGGCGATGGCGGAATGGGGGTCAGGACTTGGGCGCGGCTGCCTTGCTGGCCGCCCGGGCGCGGCGCTTGTAGGGGCGCAGGTACAGGATGGTGCTGGCGAAGTACACCAGCGTCAGCGCCACCTCTACCCACGCCAGCGTGGACGAGGGGGCGCGGTCGCTGGTGGCGCGCACGATGCCCTCGGTGAAGAACAGCAGGATCAGCATCGACGACCACTGCATGGTGTAGCGGTTGCGCGTCAGCACGCCGCGCAGCGGCAGCAGCAGCGGCAGGAACTTGATGATCAGCCACGACCCCCCGGGGCGCAGCGGCGCAAGCAACCATTCCCAGGCAATGCACAGCACCATCAGCGCCAGCAGGCTGCCCACGCTGAGCCGGTACAGCCAGGGGCTGTGCAGCGCCTGGTCGCTGTCGGCGGTCGGCATGTTGCTCGGGGTCATGCTTCGGCTCCTGCCAGGCGCAGCGCGGTCTGCGCCAGCCGCCGGCCCATGGCGAGGGCCAGTGCCGATTCGTCTTCCGTGACCGGGCCGCGGTTGTCGCCGTGGGCATGGTGGCTGGGGCCGTATGGCGTGCCGCCGGAACGGGTGGTCATCAGGCCCTTCTCGGCATACGGCAGGCCCATAATCAGCATGCCGTGGTGCAGCAGCGGCAGCATCATCGACAGCAGCGTGGTTTCCTGCCCGCCGTGCAGGCTGCCGGTGGCGGTGAACACGCAGGCCGGCTTGCCGGTCAGCGCACCCGACAGCCACTGCGCCACGGTGCTGTCCAGGAAGTACTTCACCGGCGCGGCCATGTTGCCGAAGCGGGTGGGGCTGCCCAGGGCCAGGCCGGCGCATTCCTCCAGGTCGCGCAGCTCGGCATAGGGCGGGCCGTCGGCCGGGATATCGGACGCGGTGGCCTCGCACACGGTCGAAACCGGCGGCACCGTGCGCAGCCGGGCCTGGGCGCCGGGGACGCTGTCGATACCGTTGGCAATCAGTTCGGCAAGTTTGCGGGTGCTGCCGTGGCGGCTGTAATACAGGACGAGGATGTCGGTCATGGAGCGGGATGGCCGGCGGTGGCGGGGCGGTGTTGCGCGAAGGGTGCCGGAAGCAATGCGCGTATTATAGATGCGCCCCCCGCGCCATCTCCCATCGGCTTCGCGCCCCCGGCGCCGCGGGCCGCCTGTTTATCCGTCAGAACCAGATCCAGGAGGTTGTTTGCGCATGATTGGACCCCGCGTTGCCCGCCTGCGCCGGGAATGGAACCTGCAGAAGGTTCGCGCCCTGGCGCGCTATGCGCTGCGCCGCGCCGGCGAAGACCGGCTGCCGCAGGTTTCTGCCAGCCTGACCTTCACCACCGTGCTGGCCGTGGTGCCGGTGCTGACCGTGGCATTCGCGCTGCTGGCCGCGTTCCCGGTGTTCCGCGACTTCCGCAACGCCATCGAGGCGTTCCTGTTCCAGAACCTGATCCCGGGCAACGTCAGTGAATCGATCCAGCGCTACCTCGGCATGTTCGCCAAGAGCGCGCGCGGGCTGACCGCAATGGGCCTGGGCGGGCTGATGGTCACCTCGGTGCTGACCATGCTGACCGTGGAAGACGCGCTCAATGCGATCTGGCGCGTCAAGCAGCGTCGCCCGCTGGCGCAGCGGGTGCTGGTGTTCTGGGCGGTGCTGACCTTCGGGCCGGTGCTGATCGGCGCGAGCCTGTCGATCAGCTCTTACCTGATCTCGATCTCGGCGGGCTATGTCGGCACCATGCCGGTGGGGCTGGGGCTGCTGGTGAGCGCGACGCCGGTGCTGCTGTCGGCGCTGGCCTTCGCCTTCCTGTACACGGCGGTGCCCAATGCCTATGTCGAATGGCGCGATGCCATCGTGGCCGGCCTGGTGGCGGCGATCGCGTTCGAGTTTGCCAAGCGCGGCTTCGGCTATTTCATCACGCATATCCCGACTTACACGGCGGTCTACGGCACCTTTGCGGCCCTGCCGATCTTCTTGCTGTGGATCTACCTGAGCTGGCTGGTGACGCTGCTGGGCGCTGCCATTGCCGCCAACCTGCCGGTAATCCGGCAAGGCTACTGGCGCCGCCGCACCTTTGCCGGCAGCGAGTTCTTCGATGCGCTTGGCGTGCTGCTGCTGCTCTACCGCGCGCGCGACGAGGTGCCGCGCAGCGTTGGCGAACTGGACCTGGGCCGCAAGCTGCGGGTCGAGGCCGATTACCTGTCGGGCCTGCTGGGCAAGCTCAAGGCCATGCATCTGATCGGGCGCCTGCAGCAGGAGCGCGGCCAGGCTCACTGGGCGCTGCTGTGCGATCCGTCGCAGGTGACGCTGCGCACGCTGCATGACCGGTTGGTACTGAACCTGCCGCGCCTGCCGCGCACCGCGCTGGCACAGCATCTGCGCGGTGCCGATGCGCTCAAGTCGGTCCTGGACAATCCGCAGCTGGATCAGACGCTGGAGGAGGTGTTCCGGCAGCAGCCGGCCGATCTGCCGCCGACGAAGGGGGATGGGGATGGGCAGCGGCAGCGGCGTACGCTGGAGGTTGTGCCACCGGGGTGGCATGGGCAGGTTTGAGGATTTTTGGGGGCTTGGGGTTTTGCGGTTGGGTGTCGTGCTTGGTGGGCGTGGGCTGTTTCGCCGGCGTAGCCGGCGACCTACTTCTTGTCCGAGCGACAAGAAGTAGGCAAGAAGCGCGTCGCCTGGGCGGCTGGCCATAAATTGCTCGGCGTTGGTGGTTCGGGCGGTGGTGATTTCCGCTGATGTGATTGGTGGTTCGAGCCAGCTACGCTCCCTGTCTGGTGCCTGCGTCCACGGACTATTGGACGAACCCGACTTTAGGTTGTTGGCAGCCTGCTAACCAGGTTATCGGTGGGACGCCTACGGCTGCGCTGCGCGCACGCATCATCGTAGGTCGGAGGCCCGGGCACGGAGTGCATCGCTGCGCTCGCACCGCGTGGTCGCGGATGATGCCGAACCCAACGCGGTCAGGAAGTGGTCGGACGGTCGCTCTGCTTGGGGCCGGCGCGCAGCGCAGCCGTAGGCGTCCCCCCGATACCGGTCTTAGCAGGCTGCCAATCCCCTAAAGTCGGGTTCGTCCAATAGTCCGTGGACGCAGGCACCGGACAGGGGGCGTAGCCGGGTCGAACGGGCACACCATCGAACGGAAATCACCGCCGCCCGCACTACCAACGCCGAGGAATGGATTGCCAGCCGCATAGGCGACGCGTTCTTTGGTTACTTTCTGTCGCTCGGACAGAAAGTGACTCGCCGGCTACGCCGGCGAAACAGCCCACGCCCGCCAAGCACGACACCCAACCGCAAAACCCCAAGCCAATCCAGCCCCCTCAGAACGCAATCCTCCCCCGCCAGATATCGGCATACATCACCCAATCCCCCATCAGGCTATAGACCGGATGCCGAAACGTAGCCGGCCGGTTCTTCTCAAATCCGAAGTGCCCGACCCAGGCAAAAGCATAGCCTGCGACCACCGCGGCAAGCAGCCACCAGGCATTGCCAGTCACCGCCATCGCCACAAGGCACAGTAGCGCCACCGTCGACCCGGCAAAATGCAGCCGCCGGCAGGTACGGTTTTGGTGTTCGTTCAGGTAATAGGGATAAAAGGCCGCGAAGTTCTCGAACTCGCGCGCGCGGGCGTGGGCCATAGCTGTCTCCGGCAGGTCTTGCTTTGTGCAGTGTAGACCGTCTGCGCCGAGGGGTCGGATGGCTGGCAGCCGGCGTGGCCGGCCAGCCATCCGCGGCCAGACTCAGCCGGCCGCGACCACCTTGCGCGCAAAGTCCGCCAGCGCGTCCAGCACTTCATCCGGGCGTTCGCCCATCAGCGCGTGGCCGCACGGCACCGTGACCAGGCTGGTCTTGGCCATCTTGCCGGCGAGCGCCTGGGCCGCCTTGGGTGACGTCATCATGTCCTTGGTGCCGGTGATGAACAGCGCGGGGCAGGCAACCGCGGCCGCGGCCTCTTCGCCATGGGCGTAGGCATTGCAGGCCGAGAAGTCATTGTGGAACACATGGGCCTGCGGGTTGTTGCGCGACACGCGCTCCATCAGCCGCTGGCTGCCGCCATGCATCCACGCTCCCGGCCCGGGCGAAGACGGCTTGTTGGCCAGGCTCGAATGCGACCAGGTGTTGACCATGGCGATGGCCTCGCCCTCGCGGTTGAGCGAGGCGTCCAGCAGCGCGTCCGAGACCTTCATCGGGTAGGCCGTCGCCAGCAGGCCGATGCCGCGCACGGCCTGCGGATGCCGCGCCGCGCATTCCAGCGCGATCAGCGAGCCCATGCTGTGGCCGAACACGAAGGACGGCGCCTTGACGCCGGCGGCCGCCACCAGCGCCATGATCCAGTCGGCCATGGCCTCGACGGTGGCCAGCGGCGCGCCCTTGCTGCGGTTGTGGCCTGGCAGGTCCACCGCCAGCACCGAGAAGCCGTGGTTGGCAAACCAGCGCGTCTGCAGGGCCCACACGCTGTGGTCGTTCTGCGCGCCGTGGACGAACACGGCACAGGGCAGGGCGGGATCGAACGGTTTGCCGCCGGTATAGGCGTAGGCCGGCTGGCCTGCAATGGTCAGTTCCATCAGGCTTGCCCTCCCTTATGACCAGTCCCCGCGCTCATCGCCTTCTCGGCCGCCTTCAGGCCGCGCTTGAGATCGTCGATCAGGTCATCCGGGTCTTCCAGCCCGATCGACAGCCGGATCGTGCCCTCGGTGATGCCGGCCGACTGCAGCGCCGCCGCGTCCATGCGGAAGTGCGTGGTCGAGGCCGGGTGGATCACCAGCGAGCGCGCGTCGCCCACGTTGGCCAGGTGCGAGAACAGCGACATGCTCTCGATAAAGCGCTGGCCGGCCACGCGGTTGCCCTTCAGGTTGAAGCTGAACACCGCGCCGCAGCCGCGCGGCAGCAGGCGCTTGGCCAGTTCGTAGTCCGGGTGCGATTCCAGTTCCGGATAGGATACCGATTCCACCATCGGGTGCGAGGCCAGGAACTGCACCACCTTGCGGGTGTTGTCGACATGACGGCTCATGCGCAGCGGCAGCGTCTCCACGCCCTGCAGCAGCTGCCAGGCGGCCATCGGGTTCATGCAGGCGCCGAAGTCGCGCAGGCCCTCGCGGCGCGCGCGCAGCAGGAAGGGCGCCACCGTGCTTTCCTCGGTGAACACCATGTTGTGGAAGCCTTCATACGGCTCGGACAGCTCCGGGAAGCGCCCGGAGGCCTCGAAGTCGAAAGTGCCGCCTTCCACCAGCACGCCGCCGATGGTGGTGCCGTGGCCGCCCAGGAACTTGGTGGCGGAATGGTAGAGCAGGCCGGCGCCGTGGTCGAACGGGCGCAGCAGGTAGGGTGTGGTGAAGGTGGAATCCACCAGCAACGGGATGCCGTTGTCCTGGCCCAGTTGCGCGAGCGTCGGGATGTCCAGTACGTCGAGCCCCGGATTGCCCAGGGTCTCGCCGAACAGCAGCCGGGTATTGGGCCGGATCGCCGCGCGCCAGGCGTCGATGTCGCGCGCCTTGACAAAGGTGGTTTCGATGCCGAAGCGGCGCAGCGTGTAGTGCAGCAGGTTGTGCGAGCCGCCGTACAGCGCCGACGAGGCCACCACGTGCGAGCCCGCGCCCATCAGCGTGGCCACCGCCAGGTGCAGCGCGGCCTGGCCCGAGGCCGTGGCGATGGCGCCGGCGCCGTTCTCCAGCGCGGCGATGCGTTCTTCCAGCACGGCCACGGTGGGATTGGATATACGGGAGTAGACGTGCCCCGCGCGCTCCATGTTGAACAGCGACGCGGCGTGCTCGCTGTCGCGGAACACGAAGGACGTAGTCAGGTGGATGGGGGTGGCGCGGGCCCCGGTGGCGGGGTCTGGCGCGGCGCCGGCGTGCAGCGCCAGCGTGTCGAATCGGGTTCCGGACATGGTGAGTCGCCTTGAGTTGTCTCCGGCCAGCATCGTAGCACCGTGCGCCCGCCGACGCCCGCAAACCGGCCTCCCGCTTTACTTTGACGGCGGGTTTGGGCTAGGATCGGCCAACGGGGCGCCGTGATGCAGCGAGCGCCCGCACACCCATAGACAGATAACAATGTGACCGGTATCGCCTCCTGTGCCCCCGGCCGGAGCGATGCCCTCAGTTTGAGCGCAGGCAGCGGAGACCAACATGAAAGTCAGCGACATCCTCCAGATCAAGGGCAATGCGCTCTATACCGTGACGCCTGACACCTCCTTGCTGGTAGCCGTCCACACCATGGCCGAGCACGATATCGGCTCGCTGGTGGTGATGGAATACGGCGATCTGGTTGGCATGCTGACCTTCCGCGAGATCATCGAGACGCTGGCCCGCAATCACGGCAACGTCGGCACTACCAGCATCCGCAAGGTGATGGACGATGCGCCGCTGACCTGCACCATGGAGACCGACGTCAACGAGGTCCGCCGCATGATGCTGGAGCGTCACACCCGCTACCTGCCGGTGCTCGACAACCGCACGCTGATGGGCGTGATCTCCTTCTACGACGTGGCCAAGGCCGTGGTCGAGGACCAGAGCTTCGAGAACAAGATGCTCAAGGCCTATATCCGCGACTGGCCGGAAGAGCGCGCCGAGTGATCGCGCCGGGCCGCCCGGCCTGAAGCTTCCTTCGGAAATACCCTCGGTTGGCGCCACGCGGCCGTGGCGGGGTGGCGGCCGAACGCCGGCTCCGGCACACTAGCCGGCGTTCCCATTTCCGCGGCGGTCCCCTGACCGACCGGCCCACCCATGAGCCAACACAGCCAGTTCCGACTGCTCGGCCTGCGCCGCTTCGCCCCGTTCTTCTGGACCCAGTTCCTGGGGGCGATGAACGACAACGTCTTCAAGGTCGCTTTCACCTCGCTGGTGACCTACCACACGGCGCTGTTCGAGGGCGTGGACGCGCGCAGCGCGGCTTTCCTGATCTCGGCCATCTTTATCGCGCCGTTCGTGCTGTTCTCGGCCACCAGCGGGCAGATTGCCGACAAGCTGGAGAAGTCGCGCCTGATCCGGCTGGTCAAGTCACTGGAAATCGCCATCATGGTGCTGGGCCTGGCCGGCTTTGCCTGGCACAGCGCGCCGCTGCTGTACGCCGGCACCTTCCTGATGGGTCTGCATTCCACGCTGTTCGGGCCGGTCAAGTTTGCCTACCTGCCGCAGCACCTGGATGAAAGCGAGCTGGTCGGCGGCAACGGGATGGTGGAGATGGGCACCTTTGTCGCGATCCTGATCGGGACCCTGATCGGCGGCGAGCTGGCCGGGCTGCAGCAGGGCGGCACGATCGTGGGGCCGATGTACGTGGGTGCGGTGTGCGTGGTGATCGCCGTGGCGGGGCGGCTGGTGTCGGGCCGCATCCCGGTCTCGCCGGCGCCGCAGCCGGACCTGCGCATCAACTGGAACCCGTTCTCCGAGACCTGGCGCAACCTGGTGCTGGCGCGCGGCAACCGCACGGTATTCCTGAGCCTGCTCGGCATTTCGTGGCTGTGGTTCCTGGGCGCCACCTTCCTGACCTCGTTCTTCAGCTATGCCAAGGATGTGCTGGGCGGCGACCAGAACGTAGTGACGCTGCTGCTGGCGGTGTTCTCGCTGGGCATCGGCACCGGGTCACTGCTGTGTGAGCGTTTGTCCGGGCGCCATGTCGAGATCGGCCTGGTGCCGTTCGGCTCGATCGGCATGACGGTGTTCGCGGTCGACCTGTACTTTGCCAGCCAGGGGCAGGCGCCGGCCGCGCTCAGTGGCATTGGCGGCTTCCTGGCGGAACCGCATCACTGGCGCGTGCTGGTCGACCTGTTCCTGCTGGCCATGTTCGGCGGCTTCTACAGCGTGCCGCTGTACGCGCTGATCCAGAGCCGCAGCGCGCCCACGCACCGCGCCCGCATCATCGCCGCCAACAACATCCTGAACAGCTTCTTCATGATTGCCGCGTCGCTGCTGGGCGTGGCGATGACGCAGGCGGGCTACAGCATCCCGCAGCTGTTCCTGGTGGTGGGGCTGCTCAATGCGGTGGTGGCGGTCTACATTTACTCGCTGGTGCCGGAATTCTTGCTGCGCTTTATCGCGTGGATCCTGGTCCATACGCTCTACCGGCTGCACCGCGTCAACGCCGAGCGCATTCCCGCCGACGGCCCGGCCGTCCTGGTCTGCAACCACGTCAGCTTTGCCGACGCGGTGGTGCTGATGGCCTGCAGCCCACGCCCGGTGCGCTTCCTGATGGACCACAACATCTTCAGGGTGCCGCTGCTGTCGTGGTTCTTCCGCCAGGCCCGCGCCATCCCGATCGCGCCAGCGCATGAGAATCCGGACATGCTCAAGCGTGCCTATGACAGCGTGGCGCAGGCGCTGGGCGATGGGGATCTGGTCTGCATCTTCCCGGAAGGCAAGATCACCGCCACCGGCGAGATCAACCCGTTCAAGCAGGGCGTGCAGCAGATCATCCGGCGCACGCCGGTGCCGGTGGTGCCGATGGCGCTGCGCGGGCTGTGGGGCAGCTTCTTCTCGCGCAAGGGGGCGCCGGCAATGTCGCGGCCGTTCCGACGCGGCATCCTGAACCGGCTGGAACTGGTGGTGGGCGAGCCCGTGCCGCCCGAGGCCGCCACCCCGGAAGGGCTGCAGCAGATGGTGCAGGCCCTGCGTGGCGACTGGCGTTAAATCCGTTGTGCGGAACCCGAAACCACGATGATCACCCTCTATACCTTTGGCCCCGCCTTCGGGCTGCCCGACGCCAGCCCCTTCGTCACCAAGGCCGAGATGCTGCTCAAGCTGGCCGGCCTGCCTTACCAGGCGCGCCGCGGCAGCCTGCGGCGCGCGCCCAAGGGCAAGCTGCCCTACCTGGACGACATGGGCCGGATCGTGGCGGATTCCACCATGATCCGCTGGCATATCGAGAAGACCTACCACATCGACTTCGATGCCGGCCTGAGCGCGGCCGAGCGAGGCATCGCCTGGGCTGCCGAGAAGCTGATGGAAGACCACCTGTACTGGGCGGTGGCGCGGGTGCGCTGGCTGGACCAGGCCAACTTCGACAAGGGGCCGGCCCAGTTCTTCCGCGGCGTGCCGGCGCCGGTGCGCGGCCTGGCCGAGCGGCTGGTGCGCTACAAGGTGCGCAAGACGCTGTGGGGGCAGGGCCTGGGCCGGCATAGCGAAGAAGACCTGGTGGCGCTGGCCAGCAAGGGCGTGACCTCGATCGCCGACATCCTGGGCGACAAGCCCTACCTGATGGGTAACCAGCCATGTGGGGCCGACGCCACGCTGTTTGCCTTTGCCGGCAGCCTGCTGTGCCCCGTATTCGACACTCCGATCCGCACCGCGGCCGAGGGGCACGCCAACCTGGTGGCCTATATGGCGCGGATGCGCGCCGAGTTCTACCCCGAGCTGGCGCTGGAAAGGGCCGCCGCCTGAGCCTGTCGGGCCGTCCTGCGGCCGCCCGCGGCCCGCCATTGGCCTTACAATGGAGACCTTCCCCAATTCCTGTGCGGTTTCCATCATGTCCGGCAACACCCTTGGCCTGCTTTTCACTGTTACCACCTTCGGCGAATCGCACGGGCCCGCCATCGGCGCGGTGGTGGACGGCTGCCCGCCGGGCATGGCGCTGACCGAGGCCGACATCCAGGGCGACCTGGACCGCCGCCGGCCCGGCACCTCGCGCCATGTCACGCAACGCCAGGAACCCGACCAGGTCGAGATCCTGTCTGGCGTGTTCGAGGGCAAGACCACCGGCACCCCGATCTGCCTGCTCATCCGCAATACCGACCAGCGCAGCAAGGACTACGGCAATATCGTCGAGACCTTCCGCCCGGGCCATGCCGATTACACCTACTGGCAGAAATACGGCATCCGCGACCATCGCGGCGGCGGCCGCTCGTCGGCGCGCCTGACCGCGCCGGTGGTGGCGGCCGGGGCGGTGGCCAAGAAGTGGCTGCGCGAGCAGTACGGCACTGAGATCCGGGGCTACATGTCGCAGCTGGGCGAAATCGCCGTGCCGTTCACGGACTGGTCGCATGTGCCGCAGAACCCGTTCTTCGCGGCCAATGCCGACGTCATTCCTGAACTGGAAACCTATATGGACGCGCTGCGCCGCGATGGCGACTCCGTCGGCGCGCGCATCGAGGTGGTGGCCAGCAAGGTGCCGGTCGGCCTGGGCGAGCCGCTGTTCGACAGGCTCGACGCCGACATCGCCCACGCCATGATGGGCATCAACGCGGTCAAGGGCGTGGAGATCGGCGCCGGCTTCGACAGCGTGGCCCAGCGCGGCAGCGTCCATGGCGACGAGCTGACCGCCGAGGGCTTCCGCACCAACAATTCCGGCGGCGTGCTGGGCGGCATTTCCACCGGCCAGGACGTCACCGTGTCGCTGGCGATCAAGCCGACGTCTTCCATCCGTACCCCGCGCGAATCGATCGACAAGGCAGGCAATGCCGCCACCGTCGAGACCTTCGGCCGCCACGACCCCTGCGTCGGCATCCGTGCCACGCCGATCGCCGAGGCCATGCTGGCGCTGGTGCTGATCGACCACGCCCTGCGCCATCGTGCCCAGTGCGGCGACGTCAAGGTCGATACGCCGCGCATTCCCGCGCAGGCCGGCCAGACGCCTTGAGCTGACGTCGCGTTGGCCACGTCTTTTGCGGGCGGCGGCGCCACCGGCGCCGGCCGCCCCGATTACGCCCGTTTCGGGCTCTTCTACCTTGGCTACTACGGCTACGTCGGCCTGATTTCGCCGTACGTCAGCCTGTATTTCGCCGACCGCGGCTTCAACCCGGTGCAGATCGGCGTGCTGATGGCGAGCTTCCAGGTCAGCCGCATCGTCGGGCCCTACCTGTGGGGCTGGCTGTCCGACGTGATGCACACGCGCGTGCGCATCCTGCGCGTGAGCGCGTTCACCTCGTTGCTGGCCTTCCTGATGCTGCCGGGTGTCGGCAGCTACGGCGGCATGATGGCGATGATGCTGACGCTGAGCCTGTTGACCAGCGCGATGTCGCCGCTGGGCGATGCCCTGAGCATCTCCACGCTGCGCCGCTACGGCGCCTTCGACCATAGCTACGGCCGCATCCGCATGTTCGGCTCGGTCGGCTTTATCGGCGCGGTGCTGGCCGGCGGGGCGCTGTTCGAAGCGGTCGGCATGCGCGCCTTCCCGTGGGTGGCCAGCACGCTGCTGGCGATCCTGGCAGGGGTGGTGCTGACCATGCGCGACGCCGCCGACGACGGCCCGCACACGGCGCCGCCGCGCGCCTTGCCGCTGTTGCGCCGCCCGGACGTGGCCTGGTTCCTGGCATCAGCCTTCCTGATGATGTTCGCGCACGCCGCGCTCTATGTGTTCTATTCGCTGTGGCTGGCACAGCTGGGCTACAGCAAGTTCGCCATTGGCGTGATGTGGACCATCGGCGTGGTCGCCGAGATCGTTTTCTTCTACTACCAGGGCCTGCTGTTCGCGCGCTACCCGCTGCGCACCATCCTGGCCGGCACCTTTGTGCTGGCGGCGCTGCGCTTCGGCCTGACCGGCTACCTTGCCCAGTTTGCCTGGCTCATGGCGCTGGTGCAGGTGCTGCATGCGGCGACCTTTGCCGCGCACCACAGCGCCAGCCTGAAGCGGCTGCAGGCGTGGTTTGCCGGGCCGCTGCAGGGGCGCGGGCAGGCGCTGTACACGGGCATTTCCTACGGCGTCGGCGGCACGCTGGGCGGGCTGGCGATGGGCTGGACCTGGAACGCGCTGGCGCCCGAGCATACCTTCGGGCTGGCCGCCATTGCCGCGGCGGCCGGCGCGTTCTGTGCGGTAATGAGCTTTCGCGCGGAAGGCGATGGCGCGGCTCAGGCCAGCGCCGCGCAGACCCGCTCGGCGATCGCCAGCGACGAGGTCAGCCCCGGCGACTCGATGCCGAACAGGTGAACCAGCCCCGGCACGCCATGCACGGCGGGGCCGTCGATGCGGAAGTCCGCCGCCGCTTCATGCGGGCCGCTGATCTTGGGGCGGATGCCGGCATAGCCCGGCTGCAGCGCGCCGTCGGCCAGCCCCGGCCAGTAGCGGCGCACCTCGTCATAGAAGCCGTCGGCGTCGGCCGGGTCCACGCCGTATTCGATCTCGTCGATCCAGCGCACATTGGGTCCGAAACGCGCCTGGCCGCCCAGGTCGATGGTCAGGTGCACGCCCAGGCCGGCGGCCTCGGGCACCGGGTAGATCAGCCGTGAGAACGGCGCCCGCCCGGCCAGCGTGAAATAGCAGCCCTTGGCGTAGTACTGCGGCGGGATATGGGCCTCGGGCATGCCGTCGATGCGGCGCGCCAGTTCCGGCGCGGTCAGCCCGGCCGAGTTCACCACAGTGCGCGCCAGCAGCGTGGTGGCGCTGCCATCCTCGTTGCCGATCTCCAGCCGGATGCCGTCCGGCGTCACCGCGCCGCCCAGCACCGGCGACTGCACCGCCAGCATCGCACCGGCGTTTTCCGCCTCGCCCAGCAGCGCGGTCATCAGGCCGTGGCTGTCGACAATGCCGGTCGACGGCGACAGCAGCGCGGCATGGCACTGCAGTTGTGGCTCCAGCGCCTGCGCCTCGGCGCGGCTGACCAGGCGCAGGTCGTCCACGCCGTTGGCCGCCGCCTTGGCGCGGATGCCTTCGAGCGTGGCCACCTGGGCTTCGCTGGTAGCCACGATCAGCTTGCCGCAGCGCTGGTGCGCCACGTGGTGGCTGGCGCAGTAGTCGTACAGCATGGCCTTGCCGCGCACGCACAGCTGCGCCTTGAGCGAGCCGGCCGGATAGTAGATGCCGGCGTGGATGACCTCGCTGTTGCGCGCGCTGGTGATGGTGCCGAAGGCGTTCTCGGCTTCCAGGATGATCACTTCGCGGCCCTGCAGCGCGAGCGTGCGCGCTGCCGCCAGTCCTACCACGCCGGCGCCGATGACGACGCAATCCACTGTTTCCATGGTTGTTCCTTGCTCCAATGTCCTGTTTATTCGGGGCTCAGGCCGGCAGGCCGAGGCGGGCGGCGGCAGCCGCAAGGTGTTGTTGCGCGGCGCTGCGGGCGGCCGTGGCGTCGCCGGTGGCAATGGCTTCGGCCAGTGCCGCATGCTCCTGGTCGGCGGCGCGCGGGGCCCCGGTCGCGACGCTTAGCCGGGCGGTGTTCTCCCAGGCGCGCTGGCGCGCGGCCAGCATCTGCTGGCTGACGAAATCGGTCAGGCCGGTAAAGCAGGGGTTGTGCGCGGCTTGCGCAATGGCATGGTGGAAGGCCATGTCGGCCGCCGCCGCGCTGGCCATGTCGCCCTGGCCGTCGGCCTGTGCCTGCATTGCCGCCAGTGCGCTGCGGACGGCATCGATATCGGCATCCGTGCGCCGCTGTGCGGCCATTTCGGCGCAGGCGGTCTCAACCACCCGGCGCAGTTCGAACAGCTGCGCCAGCGTCGGGCCGCCGTCGGGCGCGCTGGCCACGCGCCAGGCCTGGCCGCCCGGCGTCTGCGACACATAAGCGCCCGAGCCCTTGCGCGTCACCAGCACGCCATCGGCCTTCAGTTGGGCCATGGCCTCGCGCACGATCGGCCGGCTCACGCCAAAGGTATCGGCCAGGCTGGCCTCCGCCGGCAGGCGCGCGCCAGCGCCGTAGCGGCCGGCGAGGATGTCGTCGTGCAGGGTCTGGGCGATGCGGCTGGCGAGGGAGGCCGGGCGGGGCAGAATGGTCATGGTTTTGATATGTCAGGCTGTCAGACAGCTTTTGCGGATTTTCGGCGTAACTTTGCGGCGCGTCAAGGCTTCCGTAGGGGTCGAATGCTACACATGCGGCCTTAGTCAATCGCCGAGTGCTTAATTTCGCCGCGCCGGCGCCGATAGAAGCCTGATACAGGTGGCGGATCCTGCGCGTCAGCTCCGCCCAAGGCTTGCCATGCCCCGTGGCGTCCAATGCCGGGGCCTACTGCGAACAGCCATGATCCAGCTCACACCTAACGATCTTCCCGTCGGATACCCGCTGCCCTGGTCATTGCTCGATGGCGAGGGCAACCTGGTGCTCGGCAGCGGCAGTGTCATTCCCGATGAACGCGACCTGGCACTGGTGTTCCGCCATGGCGTGGTCTGCCGCGACGATGGCCACGACGATGCCGATGACGAACTGCGTCCGGTCACCGGGCCGCTCGGCCTGCAGGTCGGCACGCTGCTGCATGTCAAGCACGAGGGCGAGGCCGCGCGCCCGGCCGCCAGCCGCCTGATCGGTTTTATCGAGCAGGGCCTGTTTGTCACCTGGCCGCAGCTCGGCGGGCGCGACCTGCCGCTGCAGGCGGGCGATGCCGTGCTGCTGCGCGGCTTCTCCGGACAGGCCATCCACAGCTTTACCTCGACCATCACCGCCGTCTGCCGCAGTCCGTTCCGCTACCTGGTGCTGTCGGCGCCGGTGCAGAAGCACGCAACGCCGGTACGCAAGGCCGCGCGCGTGCCGACGCGGCTGGCCGCCTACCTGACCGAGCCTGGCGATGACGACGGCATCGACACCGGCGCGGCGCGGCTGGCGCTGCTGTCCGACCTCAGCACCGGTGGCGCGCTGGTGCAGACCACCGCGCCGGCGCCGGCGCCAGGCAGCCGCGTGCGGCTGCGCTTCAAGATGCGCACGGCGTCACTGGACAGCGAGGTCGCCATCGATGGCTGGATCCGCCTAGCGCCCCCCGGCGCGGCCAGCGACGATGCCGACTTCCCGGCCTTCGGCGTGGCCTTCGACGTGCTGGCCGAGCGCGAGCTGACGCTGCTGCAGTGCTACATCTACGAACAGCTGCTTTCCAGCACCCGCATGCCCTTGCAGCCCGCAGCTGTAGCGGCCGTTTAGAGGGAGTCCGCTAATGTTTTGATTGTCTCCCCGGGCTGGCCCGTCTTTACTGCTTCCAACATAAAAAGACCCCAGGCCTTCGGCAATCCCGCCGAGGCGCCGCAGGCCGAGGTGGTCGACAAGGCGATGGCCGCGCGCCGGCAGGCACGATAGCCGCGCCGCATCGGCCCAAGAAAAACGGCACCGGGTTTCCGGTGCCGTCTTCACATGTCAGCCGCTGGCGCGGCCGCCTTACATCCCGACGTAGTTCGGACCGCCGCCGCCTTCCGGCGTCACCCAGACGATGTTCTGGGTCGGATCCTTGATATCGCAGGTCTTGCAGTGCACGCAGTTCTGCGCGTTGATCTGCAGGCGTTCCTTGCCCGACGTCTCATCTTGCACGAACTCATACACACCTGCCGGGCAGTAGCGCGACTCGGGGCCGGCGTACTTGTCCCAGTTGATGTTGACCGGCACGCTGGCATCCTTGAGCGTCAGGTGCGCCGGCTGGTTCTCTTCATGGTTGGTGTTGCTGATGAACACCGAGCTGAGGCGGTCGAAGGTCAGCTTGCCGTCCGGCTTCGGGTACTCGATCTTCTGGCACTCGGCCGCGGGCTTCAGGTACACATGGTCCGGCTTCACGCGGTGGATGGTCCACGGCGGGTTGCGGATGCCCAGCTTGGGCAGCAGCCATTGCTCGATGCCGGTCATCAGCGTGGCGGTGGTGCGGCCCTTCTTGAACCACTGCTTGAAATTCTTGGCCTGCAGCAGTTCCTTGTGCAGCCAGCTCTGCTCGAACGCAGCCGGGTAGGCGGCCAGCTCGTCGTGCTGGCGGCCGGACTGCAGCGCGTCATAGGCGGCCTCGGCGGCCATCATGCCGGTCTTGATGGCGGCGTGGCTGCCCTTGATGCGCGACGCATTCAGGTAGCCAGCGTCGCAGCCGACCAGCGCGCCGCCCGGGAACACGGTCTTGGGCAGCGACAGCAGGCCGCCGGCGGTGATGGCGCGCGCGCCGTAGGAGAGGCGCTTGCCGCCCTCGAAGTACTGGCGGATTTCCGGGTGCGTCTTGAAACGCTGGAATTCCTCGAACGGCGACAGCCACGGGTTGGTGTAGTCCAGGCCGACCACAAAGCCGACCGCGACCTTGTTGTCTTCCATGTGGTACAGGAACGAGCCGCCGTAGGTGGCAGGGTCCAGCGGCCAGCCGGCGGTGTGCACCACCAGGCCGGGCTTGTGCTTGGCCGGGTCGATCTCCCACAGTTCCTTCAGGCCGATGCCGTAGCTCTGCGGATCCTTGCCGGTGTCGAGGCCGAATTTCTCGATCAGCTGCTTGCCCAGGTGGCCGCGCGCGCCTTCGGCGAAGATGGTGTACTTGGCATGCAGCTCCATGCCCAGCTGGAAGTTCTCGGTGGGCTCGCCTTCCTTGTTGATGCCCATATTGCCGGTGGCCACGCCCTTGACCGAGCCGTCTTCGTTGTAGAGCACTTCGGCGGCGGGGAAGCCAGGGAAGATTTCAACGCCCAGCGCCTCGGCCTGCTGGCCCAGCCAGCGCACGAAGTTCGACAGGCTGATGATGTAGTTGCCTTCGTTGTGGAAGCACTCGGGCAGCAGCGCGGGCGGCGTGCCCTTGGAGCCGGACTCGTTCAGGAACAGGAACTTGTCTTCGGTGACCGCCTGGTTCAGCGGCGCGCCCAGTTCCTTCCAGTTCGGGATCAGCTCATTGAGGGCGCGCGGATCCATAATGGCGCCTGACAGAATGTGGGCGCCGGGCTCGGAGCCCTTTTCCAGTACGCACACGTTGACGTCGGCGCCTTTCTCCTGCGCGAGTTGCTTCAGGCGGATGGCGGTGGCCAGGCCGGCGGGGCCGCCGCCGACGATGACCACGTCGTATTCCATCGCTTCGCGCGGGCCGAACTGCTCCAGGAGCTGTTGCTGATCCATTGTCTCTAACCCTCTGTTTCTTTGCTGCTTGCTTGCAATTGTGGGAAATGCGGTGATCGTTTTGCCGAGAACCGGGCCTGCGCGCGGACGGGAACCGCGGGTGGGTGAGTTGGCAGCGATTTGGGATCCAAAGACGCCGGGATCACGCGTTTTCCCTCTTTCCCTTTGCTGGCCAAGTTCTTAGAATCTCCGGCATTGTCCGGGACTCGCCACCCACAGGCAAGGATTTTTTTGGAACGGTCGTTCTTTTTTTTGATATGCTGCCTTCTGCTCCCGAACAGGCCGGAGGAGCTCCCGCACAAGAGGTAATCATGGGTTTGTCGATCAATCTGGAAGGCAAGGTCGCGCTGGTCACCGGCGCTTCAAGCGGGCTGGGCTCGCGATTCGCCACGGTGCTGGCCGCCGCCGGCGCCAAGGTGGTGCTGGCCTCGCGCCGCACCGAGCGGCTCAAGGAACTGCGCGCCGCGATCGAGGCCGAGGGCGGCAGCGCCCATGTGGTACGCCTGGACGTCACCGACCCGGACAGCATCCGCGCCGCGGTGGCGCATGCCGAGACGGAGGCGGGCTCGATCGACATCCTGGTCAACAACTCCGGCGTGTCGACCACGCAGAAGCTGACCGATGTGACCGCCGACGATTTCGATTTCGTCTTCGACACCAATACCCGCGGCGCCTTCTTCGTCGCCCAGGAAGTGGCCAAGCGCATGATCGCGCGCGCCAAGGGCGCCGAGCGCAACGGCAGCCCGCTGCCGCAGGCGCGCATCGTCAATATCGCCTCGGTGGCCGGGCTCAAGGTGCTGTCGCAGATCGGTGTCTATTGCATGAGCAAGGCGGCTGTGGTGCACATGACCAAGGCCATGGCGCTGGAATGGGCGCGCCACGGCATCAATACCAACGCCATCTGCCCGGGCTATATCGACACCGATATCAACCACCACCACTGGGACTCGGACGCGGGGCAGAAGCTGATCCAGATGCTGCCGCGCAAGCGCCTGGGCAAGCCAGAAGACCTCGACGGCCTGTTGCTGCTGCTGGCATCCGACCAGTCGCAATTCATCAATGGGGCTGTCATCACCGCCGACGACGGCATGGTCTGACCGCCTGATCGCTGACCGGGGGCGCAAGGCTCCCTGCATTCCGGCTGGGCGCCAAAAGCGCCGCGAGATGCCGGATTGCACACCCGGGGCTTATCCGGTCCCCCTTGGGTGCGCCGTCCTCAGCACACATTCAACATCAGAAAATTCGTGCGTGGCGGGCCAGTCTTGGCATAATCCGCCATGTCTGCAGATTAAGTCTTTACATACAAGTAAAAAAACGCCGCGGTGGCCGCATGGCCCGAGCGGCCCGGACCGGAGGCCGGGGAGATGGAGCAACAAGAAGAGGCACGGCGCAACGCCGTGCCGCAACACGTCGTCGATTCCGCGGTGATCCCGCAGGCCGCCGACGAAGCGCAGGACGCTGAATTCCGGGTATCGCCCCGCCTCGAGGACTGGATTGGCGTGATCGTGATGGTGCTGCTGGTCGGCATTACCTTCGCCAACGTGGTGGTCCGCTATTTCACCGATGAGTCGTTTGCCTGGACCGAGGAGTTCTCGGTCTTCCTGATGATCGTGCTGGCGCTGGTCGCCGGCAGCGCGGCGGTGGCGCGCGACCGCAATATCCGCATCGAATTCTTCTTCGAGCGCGGCAGCGCGGCCCGGCAGCGGCGCCTGGCGATCCTGTCGGCGCTGGGCGTGGCGGTGATGTTCATCGCGCTGGCGGTGCTGGGCGCGCGCATCACCTGGGACGAATACACCTTTGGCGAGACCTCGCCGGGCATCGGCGTGCCAAGCTGGTGGTACTCGGTCTGGCTGCCGGTGCTGTCGGCCGGCATCGCGCTGCGTGCGCTGGGGCTGGTGCTGCGCAACGTGCGCGCGCTCAAGGCGCTGCATGCAGCCAGGGCAGGCACGACGGAGGCGACGCAGTGACTCTAGTCGCCATTATCCTGTTCGTGGTCTTTATCGGCCTGATGCTGCTGGGCGTGCCCATCGGCGTGTCGCTGGGCCTGGGTGGCCTGGTTGCCATCGGCCTGTCCAATCTCGACACCCAGATGTTCGGCCTGCTGGCCGTGCCGCAGAACTTCTATGCGGGGCTGGCCAAGTATCCGCTGCTGGCGATCCCGATGTTCGTGCTGGTGGGGTCGATCTTCGACCGCTCCGGCGTGGCGCAGCGGCTGGTGACCTTTGCCATCGCCATCGTTGGCCGCGGCCCGGGCATGCTGCCGCTGGTGGCGATCCTGGTGGCGATGTTCCTCGGCGGCATCTCAGGCTCCGGCCCGGCCAACGCGGCCGCGGTGGGGGGCGTGATGATCGCGGCGATGTCGCGCGCCGGCTATCCCGGCTCATACAGCGCCGCCGTGGTCGGCGCGGCCGCCGCGACCGACATCCTGATCCCGCCCTCGGTGGCCTTCATCATCTACAGCGTGCTGGTGCCCGGCGCGTCCGTGCCGGCGCTGTTCGCGGCCGGCATGATCCCGGGTGTGCTGGCCGGGGTCGCGCTGATCGTTCCGGCGGTGTGGCTGGCGCGCAAGCACAACATGGGCGCGATCGAGGCCGGGCTGCCGCGCCCGCCGTTCTGGAAGAGCCTGCGCGAGGCCGCGTGGGGCCTGGTGGCGCCGTTCCTGATCCTGGGCGGCATGCGCGCCGGCTGGTTCACGCCGACCGAGGCCGCGGTGGTGGCGGTGGTCTACGGCCTCTTTGTCGGCATGGTGGTGTACCGCAGCATCGGCATGCGCGACCTGTTCACCATTTTCCAGGAGGCGGCCGAGACCTCGGCGGTGATCCTGCTGGTGGTGGCGCTGGCCGGCATCTTTGCCTATGCGCTGTCGACGCTGGGCGTGATCGACCCGCTCGCGCATGCCATTTCCAATTCCGGCCTGGGCGAGTATGGCGTGCTGGCGCTGATCGTGCTGCTGCTGATGACGGTGGGCATGTTCCTGGACGGCATCTCGATCTTCCTGATCTTCGTGCCGCTGCTGCTGCCGATCGCCAATGCCTTCCACTGGAACCCGGTGTGGTTCGGCGTGGTGCTGACGCTGAAGGTGGCGCTGGGCCAGTTCACGCCGCCGCTGGCCGTGAACCTGATGGTGTCGTGCCGGATTGCCCGCGTGCGCATGGAAGAGACCGTGCCCTGGGTGATCTGGATGCTGCTGGCGATGTTTATCGCCATGCTGATGGTGCTGGCCTATCCGCCGCTGGCGACCTGGCTGCCGGAGTACCTCGGCTACTGATGTTCCGCATTCACAAACAAGAATTGATGCTTTCCCGAGAGGAGATGAAATGAAACGTCGTGCCCTGATGCTCGCAACGGCTGCCGCCATTGCCGCTTCCGCCTTCGCCCCCGCCGGCGCGATGGCCCAGACCTACAAGTCCGAGTACAAGATGTCGCTGGTGCTCGGCCCGGCCTTCCCGTGGGGCAAGGGCGGCGAGATCTGGGCCGACTTGGTGAAGCAACGCACCAGCGGCCGCATCAATATCAAGCTGTACCCGGGCACCTCGCTGGTGGCCGGCGACCAGACCCGCGAATTCTCGGCGATCCGCCAGGGCGTGATCGACATGGCGGTGGGCTCGACCATCAACTGGTCGCCGCAGGTCAGGGAACTGAACCTGTTCTCGCTGCCGTTCCTGATGCCCGACTACAAGGCGCTGGACGCGCTCACGCAGGGCGAAGTCGGCAAGTCGCTCTTCACCACGCTGGAAAAGGCCGGCGTGGTGCCGCTGGCCTGGGGCGAGAACGGCTTCCGCGAAGTGTCCAACTCCAAGCGCGAAATCCGCAAGCCGGAAGACCTCAAGGGCATGAAGCTGCGCGTGGTCGGTTCGCCGCTGTACATTGAGACCTTCAACGCGCTGGGCGCCAACCCGACCCAGATGAGCTGGGCCGACGCGCAGCCGGCGATGGCCTCGGGCGCGGTCGACGGGCAGGAGAACCCGCAGTCGGTGTTCGCCGCCGCCAAGCTGTACACGGTGGGCCAGAAGTTCGTCACCACCTGGGGCTACGTGGCTGACCCGCTGATCTTCGTGGTCAACAAGCAGATCTGGGAAAGCTGGACCCCGGCCGACCGCGAGATCGTCAGGCAGGCCGCCATCGATGCCGGCAAGCAGGAAATCGCGTTGGCCCGCAAGGGCCTGGTGGAGCCGGGCGCGCCGGCCTGGAAGGACATGGAGGCGCACGGCGTCAAGGTCACGCACCTGACGCCGGCCGAGCATGACAGCTTCCGCAAGGCCACCGCCAAGGTCTACGACAAGTGGAAGAAGCAGATCGGCGCCGACCTGGTGACCAAGGCCGAAGGCGCGATCGCCAAGCGCTAAGCCACGCAGAGGGCCCGCCAGACCCGGCGGGCCTCTTCCTTTGGAGGCTGTGATGAAGCACGTCTACACGGTGGTCATGCCGATCCGCTGGGGCGACATGGATGCCATGGGCCATGTCAACAACACCGTCTACTTCCAGTACCTGGAGCAGGCGCGCATCGAGTGGTTCGCGTCGCTGGGCCGCGGCGGCAAGGACGCGAGCGGGCAGGGCCCGGTCATCATCAATGCGCATATGACCTTCCTGAAGCAGCTGCGCTACCCGGGCGACATCGAGTGCCGTGTCTACGCCGGCCAGCTCGGCCGCACCAGCTTCGAGACCCGCATGGAAATCCGCCGCACCGACCTGCCCGACGTGGTCTGGGCCGAGGGCGGGGCCAAGGTGGTGTGGTGCGATTACACGCAGGAGAAATCGGTGCCGGTGCCTGCCGAGATCCGCGCGATCATCGAGGGCTGACGCCCGCCACGGGGCTCAGTGGTTGACCAGCCGCTGCACCAGGTCCACCGAGGTACTGGCCCCGTACTTCTTCATCAGCCGCGCCCGGTAGATGTCCACCGTGCGCGGGCTGATCGCCAGCAACTTGCCGATCTGCTTGCTGGTCTTCCCCTCCACCAGCTGCGCCGCGATCTCGCGTTCGCGCGCGGTCAGCTCGGCGGTGACCTGGCGCTTCTGCGACAGGTCCTCGAAAGTCCAGATCCCGGCGCCCAGCGGTTGCGTGCGGTCCAGCGCGCGCCCGGTGACATGGCACCAGAACAATTCCCCGCCGGCGCGCTTCATGATGCGCTCGTCCGAGTACATGCCGCGCGTGCCCATGATCGGCGCAATGCGCGCACCGGTGCGCTCGAACTCGTCTGCGGTGGGGTAAAGCACCTGGAACGACTGGCCAAGCAGCGCCTCGCGCGTGGTGCCGAAAATGCGGCAGACCTCCTCGTTGCAGTCTTCGATCACGCGTTCGCGTGACAGCACCAGGCCCACGGGGGCGAGCTGGAAGGCGGTCTGGTAGTCGATGGCGGGCATCTGCTTATGTATTTTTACGTAATGGCGTAGCCGGCTGCGCTTGCGTATGCTGTCGGTCGGACGAGTTGCGGCGACTGTCGCCCGCCTGTTGCCGATTGTACCGTTACAATTTCCCTGCGTCGCCCGCCGCACAACCCGGCGGCGGGAAGAGCGACAGGGAACCACCGAGGAAGGAGCGAAGCATGAACAAGGTCTACGCCAGCGCCGAAGAAGCGCTTGCAGGCGTCGTCCGCGACGGCCAGACGATCGCCGTTGGCGGTTTCGGCCTGTGCGGCATCCCCGAGGCGCTGATTGCCGCGCTGCGCGACAGCGGCGCCAAGCAGCTGACCTGCATCTCCAACAACGCCGGCGTCGATGGCTTCGGCCTGGGCCTGCTGCTGGCCACGCGCCAGATCAGGAAGATGATCTCGTCCTACGTGGGCGAGAACAAGGAGTTCGAGCGCCAGTACCTGGCGGGCGAACTGGAGCTGGAATTCACCCCGCAGGGCACGCTGGCCGAAAAGCTGCGCGCCGGCGGCTCGGGCATCCCGGCCTTCTTCACCAAGACCGGTGTCGGCACCATCGTCGCCGAAGGCAAGGAAATCCGCGAATTCGACGGCGAGCAGTACGTGATGGAGCGTTCGCTGACCGCCGACGTGGCGCTGGTCAAGGCATACAAGGCCGACAAGGCCGGCAACCTGGTGTTCCGCCGCACCGCGCGCAACTTCAACCCGATGTGCGCCATGGCGGGCAAGGTCACCATCGCCGAGGTCGAGCATATCGTCGAGACCGGCGAGCTGGACCCGGACGAAATCCACCTGGCCGGCATCTTCGTGAAGCGCCTGGTGCTGAACACCACCCCCGAGAAACGCATCGAGCAGCGCACCGTGCGCGCGGCCAGCTGAGGAGACCCATCATGGCATGGACACGTGACGAAATGGCCGCGCGCGCCGCGACCGAGCTGCAGGACGGTTTCTACGTCAACCTGGGCATCGGCCTGCCAACGCTGGTGGCCAACTGGGTGCCGGAAGGCATGGAAGTGTGGCTGCAGTCCGAGAACGGCCTGCTGGGCATCGGCCCGTTCCCGACCGAGGACGAAGTCGACGCCGACATGATCAACGCCGGCAAGCAGACCGTGACGACGCTGCCGGGCTCGTCGATCTTCTCTTCGGCGGACTCGTTCGGGATGATCCGCGGCGGCCATATCAACCTGGCGATCCTGGGTGCAATGCAGGTCAGCGAGAAGGGCGACCTGGCCAACTGGATGATCCCGGGCAAGATGGTCAAGGGCATGGGCGGCGCAATGGACCTGGTGGCTGGCGTCGGCCGCGTGGTGGTGCTGATGGAACACACCGCCAAGAAGAAGGACGGCACCGAGGACATCAAGATCCTGAAGGATTGCAACCTGCCGCTGACTGGCGTGGGCGTGGTCAACCGCATCATCACCGACCTGGGCGTGATCGACGTGACCGAGGCCGGGCTGAAGCTGGTGGAAACCGCCCCGGGCGTCAGCCGCGAGGAAATCCAGGCCAAGACCGGCGCACCGCTGCTGTAAGCGGCAGCCGGCCTCCGGAAAGGAAAAAGCCCCGCCGGTTGGCACCGGCGGGGCTTTTTCCATCCATGAATATGACTCTCAGCCGCGCGCCTTGTTATAGCTGGCAAACACCGAGGCGGCGCCATCGGCCTTGACCAGCAGCACGTCGAACGGGTCCTTGCGCGGGCCCTGTTCCATGCCGGGCGAACCGACCGGCATGCCCGGCACGGCCAGGCCGACGGCCTTGGGCTTTGCGGCCAGCAGCTTGCGGATATCGGCTGCCGGCACATGGCCCTCGATGACGTAGCCGCCGATGTGCCCGGTATGGCAGGAGCCGAAGCGTTCCGGCATGCCGAAGCGCTGCCGGTACACGCCGGTGTCTTCGACGTCATGCACCGTCACGGTGAAGCCGTTGCTGCGCAGGTGCTTGACCCAATCCTCGCAGCAGCCGCACAGCGGGCTCTTGTAGACGTCGATGGCAAGCGGCCTGGTGGCTTGCGCCAGCGCGCCGGCCACCGGTGCCAGCGCGCCGGCCGAGGCCGCGCCCAGCGCCAGCGCGCGCAGGAAACTGCGTCGTTGCATCGCTTGCTCCTTACTGCGCGACCCAGCCGCCGTCCATGTTCCAGATCGCGCCGCGGACCTGGCGGGCCGCTTCGGAGGACAGGAACACGGCCAGCGCGCCCAGCTCATCGGGCGTGACAAACTGGCCCGAGGGCTGCTTCTCCAGCACCAGCTCGCGCTTGGCCTGTTCCACCGGAATGCCTTCCTTCTGCGCGCGGGCTTCGACCTGCTTCTGCACCAGTGGCGTCAGCACCCAGCCCGGGCAGATCGCGTTGGCGGTGACGCCGGTCTGCGCGGTTTCCAGCGCGGTCACCTTGGTGAAGCCGACGATGCCGTGCTTGGCCGCCACGTAGGCGGATTTCTGCGCCGAGGCCACCAGCCCGTGGGTGGAGGCGACATTGATGATGCGGCCCCAGTCCTTCTGCTTCATGCCGGGCAGCGCCAGGCGGGTGGTGTGGAAAGCAGAGGTCAGGTTGATGGCGAGGATTGCGTCCCAGCGCTCGGGCGGGAAATCCTCGATCGCGGCCACGTGCTGGATGCCGGCGTTATTGACCAGGATGTCGGCGCCGCCGAAGTCGGACTGCGCGTAGCGCATCATGTCTTCGATCTCGGCCGCCTTGCTCATGTCGGCGCCGTGGTAGCCGACCCGGATTCCCTGGCCGGCCTGCGCGATCTCTGCCTTTGCGGCGTCCGCGTCACCAAAGCCATTGACGATGATGTTGGCGCCCTGGGCCGCCAGCGCTTTCGCGATGCCGAGCCCGATGCCGCTGGTCGAGCCAGTCACCAGTGCGGTCTTGCCGTTGAGCATGTAAGCCTCCGTCGAGAGAAAGGGATGCCACAGAAGGAATGCCACAGGGTTGGCGGAGCGCGGCCGCGCATGCGGGCGCTGACACTGTGCTGTGGCATTGTACCCGCTGCGGCGTACAATCCAGCTTTGCTTAACCTCCGGCAGCGCCGTCTTTTTGCGGTCCGCGGTCCGGTTCGCCAGGGAGTCCAGATGTCTGCCAGTCCGCGTCTCGGTTTTGTCCAGTGCATCAGTCCGGCGGGCCTGCACCGCATGGCCTACCACGAGTGGGGCGACCCCGCCAATCCGCGCGTGCTGGTGTGCGCGCATGGGCTGACGCGCACCGGCCGCGACTTCGACGCCGTCGCCAGCGCGCTGTGCGGCGACTACCGCGTGGTCTGCCCCGATATGGCCGGGCGCGGCCGCTCGGAATGGCTGGCCGATGCCAACGGCTACGTGGTGCCGCAGTATGTGTCCGACATGGTCACACTGATTGCGCGGCTCAATGTGGAGAAGGTGGACTGGTTCGGCACTTCGATGGGCGGGCTGATCGGCATGGGCCTGGCCGGGCTGCCGAAGTCGCCGGTGCGCAAGCTGCTGCTCAACGACGTGGGCCCGAAGCTGGCGCCCTCGGCGGTGGAACGGATCGGCGCCTACCTGGGGCTGCCGGTGCGCTTCAAGACCTTCGAGGAAGGCCTGGCCTACCTGCAGACCATCAGCGCATCGTTCGGGCGCCATGCGCCCGAGCAGTGGCGCGAGCTCAACGCCGCCATCCTGAAGCCGGTGCAGGGCACCGACGGCCTGGAATGGGGCTTGCATTACGATCCGCAGCTGGCGGTGCCGTTCCGCAAGTCCACGCCCGAGGCCATTGCTGCCGGCGAGGCCGCGCTCTGGCGCAGCTTCGAGGCCATCGAAGGCCCGGTGCTGGTGGTGCGCGGCGCGCAGTCGGACCTGCTGCTGCGCGAGACCGTGGCCGAAATGGTGGCGCGCGGCAAGCATGTGAGCTCGGTGGAAGTGCCCGATGTGGGCCATGCCCCGACCTTTGTCGATCCGGCGCAGATTGCGATCGCCCGGCAGTTCTTTACCGGGGCCTGACTGCAACGCATGCCGGCCTTGTTTTTATCAGTCAACGCATTGTCATGAGTAACCTTGAACTGAAGCGCGCCCACGTGGGCAAGCGGTTGTCCGAATACGCGGTCTATAACGGCGTGGTGTATCTCGCCGGTCAGGTGCCCGAGGTCGATCCCAAGGCCGATATCCGCGGCCAGACGCGCGAGGTCCTCGGCCATATCGAGCGCCTGCTGGCCGAGGCCGGCAGCGACAAGACCCGCATCCTGTCGTGCCAGATCTTCCTGACCAATGTCGACCAGATCGGCGAGATGAACGAGGTCTGGGACGCCTGGGTGCCGCAAGGCAACACGCCCCCGCGCGCCACCGTCGAAGCCCGCCTGGCCAATCCCGATTACCTGATCGAAGTGGTGGTGACCGCTGCGCTCAACTGATGCAGGCGTTGTGACATGGTGACGTCCACCGACCTGACCGGTCGGGTCGCGGGCATTCCGGATGCCGAACTGGTCGAGCGCGCACTGGCCTACGTGCGCGAGCAGGGTGCCGAGGTCGCGCTGCCCACCGGCGAGACCGTGCTGTCGCACGCGCAGGGCATGCTGCGCATCCTCGACGGCCTGCGCGTCGACGACGCCGCGCGCGCCGCTGCCTGCCTGTTCGGCCTGGTGGCGTTCGTGCCCGGCACCGAGGCCGAGATCGCGCCGCGCTTTGGCGACGAGGTGGCGCGGCTGGTCGACGGTGTGCGGCAGTTGCTGCGCATCGGTGCCATCGCCGGCAGCCGCCCCGATGCCGAGCCCTCGAAGAACGAAGCGCAGGCGCGCCATGAGCAGGTCGAGGCGCTGCGCAAGATGCTGCTGGCGTTTGCGCAGGATATCCGCGTGGTGCTGGTGCGCCTGGCCTCGCGGCTGCAGACCCTGCGCTGGCTGGCCGAGACCAAGCAGGCGCCGCTGCCCGGCGTTGCGCGCGAAACGCTGGACATCTACGCGCCGCTGGCGAACCGCCTCGGCATCTGGCAGATGAAGTGGGAGCTGGAGGACCTGGCGTTCCGCTTCGAGCAGCCGGATACCTACAAGCGCATCGCCAGGCTGCTGGATGAAAAACGCATCGAGCGCGAAGGCTATATCTCCAGCGCCATCGAACGGCTGCAGTCCGAGCTGGCGACCGCCGGCATCCGTGCCGAGGTCAGCGGGCGGCCCAAGCATATCTTCAGCATCTGGAAGAAGATGCGCGGCAAGGAACTGGATTTTGCCGACCTGTACGATGTGCGGGCCTTCCGCGTGATCGTCGACGATATCAAGGACTGCTACACGGTGCTGGGTATCGTCCACCATATCTGGCAGCCGATCCCGCGCGAGTTCGACGACTATATCTCGCGGCCCAAGGCCAATGGCTACAAGTCGCTGCATACGGTGGTGATCGGCGATGACGGGCGCGCCTTCGAGGTGCAGATCCGCACCCATGAGATGCACCACTTTGCCGAATACGGCGTGGCCGCGCACTGGCGCTACAAGGAGGCGGGCAGCCGCGGCTATGCCGGGCAGTTTTCCGCCAGCGAGCGCTATGACGAGAAGATAGCCTGGCTGCGCCAGCTGCTGGCGTGGAAGGATGATGCCGACCACAGCGTGGCGCATGACGAGTCGTGGGAGCAGATCAAGCATGCCGCGATCGACGACCACATCTACGTGCTGACGCCGCAGGCGCGCGTGGTGGCGCTGCCGCAGGGCGCCACCGCGGTGGACTTTGCCTACTACCTGCACAGCGATCTCGGCCACCGCTGCCGCGGCGCGCGTGTGGACGGCACCATGGTGCCGCTGAACACGCCGCTGAAGAACGGCCAGACCGTGGAGATCATCGCGGTCAAGCAGGGCGGACCGTCGCGCGACTGGCTCAACGCGGACCTGGGCTACCTGGCCAGCAACCGCGCGCGGGCCAAGGTGCGGGCCTGGTTCAATGCGCTCGATTCACAGGAGACCATCGCCCAGGGCCGCGTGCTGATCGACAAGACGCTTCAGCGCGAAGGCAAGACCGCGGTCAAGCTGGAAGAGCTGGCCACGCGGCTGGGCTTCAAGACGCCGGAGGACCTGTTCGCGGCGGTGGCCAAGGACGAGTTCAGCCTGCGCCACGTTGAGCATGCGCTGCGCCACCCGGAGGGCGAGGTCCAGGCGCCGCTGAGCGAGGAAGACGCTGTCACCAAGAAGAGCCGCGCCACCAGCGTGGCGCGCGGCGCCAAGAGCGGCGTGCTGGTGGTGGGGGTGGATTCGCTGATGACGCAGATGTCGCGCTGCTGCAAGCCGGCGCCGCCGGACGACATCGTCGGCTTTGTCACGCGGGGGCGCGGGGTGTCGATCCATCGGCGCAGCTGCCACACCTTCCAGCAACTGGCCGGGCGCGCGCCGGAGCGGGTGATCCAGACCGAGTGGGGCCAGAAGAGCCACGCCGCGGTCTACCCGGTCGATATCCATGTCGAGGCGATCGATCGCCAGGGGCTGCTGCGCGATATCTCCGAAGTGCTGTCGCGCGAGAAGATCAACGTCACCGGCGTCAAGACGCTCTCCAGCAAGGGTGTCGCGCGCATGCAGTTCACTGCCGAAGTGTCCGAGGCCACGCAGCTGCAGCGCGCGCTGCAGTTGATCGAAGACGTCCAGGGGGTGTTGCAGGCGAAAAGAAAGTGATGCTATACTTGCGGCTTCGCTAGGCTCGTAGCTCAGCTGGTTAGAGCACCACCTTGACATGGTGGGGGTCGTTGGTTCGAGTCCAATCGAGCCTACCAACGAATTGCAGTAAAGCAGTAAAAAGAAGTGCGGCAAGTCCGATTCAACCCCATACGGAACGGAAGGGCATCATGGTTATGACACCGCGAACTACTACCGCTGGCAAGCGACAGTAGTCGAGGTGCGCCTTCGACCCGGTTGGATCGGGTTTGACAAAGAGAAACGCGGCCTTGGCCGCGTTTTTTTTCGTCTGTCGCCTGCCAGCGCCCTGATAAGCTGCCGCCTTTCCGGTGCGGCAGAGCAGGGCGGTAAAGAATGAATCGCCAGTCCCGCAGGCATGCGGGGGCCGGTGCCACAAGATGCAGTTTGATCCGCTCAGGCGATGCGCAAGGCGCAGCCGGCGGAACCTGGAGAGTCGAAATGATCGCAATCACGCTGCCGGATGGGTCCCGCCGCGAGTTTCCCGGCCCGGTGACGGTTGCCGAAGTGGCGCAGAGCATCGGCGCCGGCCTGGCCAAGGCCGCGCTGGCCGGCAAGGTGGACGGCCAACTGGTCGACACGAGCTACAAGATCGACCGCGATGCCGGGCTGGCCATCGTCACGGACAAGGACGCCGATGGCGTCGACGTGATCCGCCACTCCACGGCGCACTTGCTGGCCTATGCCGTCAAGGAGCTCTATCCGGAAGCACAGGTGACGATCGGGCCGGTGATTGAAAACGGCTTCTACTACGACTTTGCCTACAAGCGTCCCTTCACGCCCGAAGACCTGGCCGCCATCGAGAAGAAGATGACGGACCTCGCCCGCAAGGACGAGAAGGTCGTGCGCGAAGTGTGGAACCGCGACGAGGCGGTGGCGCTGTTCGAGTCGATGGGCGAGAAGTACAAGGCCGAGATCATCGGCTCGATCCCGGCTGACCAGGAAATCGGCCTGTACCGCGAAGGCAATTTCGTCGACCTGTGCCGCGGCCCGCACGTGCCGTCCACGGGCAAGCTGAAGGTCTTCAAGCTGATGAAGGTGGCCGGCGCCTACTGGCGCGGCGACGCCAACAACGAGATGCTCCAGCGCATCTACGGCACGGCCTGGGCGAAGAAGGAAGACCAGGAAGCCTACCTGCACATGCTGGAAGAGGCCGAGAAGCGCGACCACCGCAGGCTCGGCAAGACGCTTGACCTGTTCCACCTGCAGGAAGAAGCGCCCGGCATGGTGTTCTGGCATCCGAAGGGCTGGCAGGTGTGGCAGGCGGTCGAGCAATATATGCGCGGCCGCCTGACGGACGCCGGCTACGATGAAGTCCGCACGCCGCAGGTGATGGATCGTTCGCTTTGGGAAAAGTCCGGCCACTGGCAGAATTACAAGGAGAACATGTTCGTCACGGAGTCGGAGAAGCGGGACTACGCGATCAAGCCGATGAACTGCCCCGGCCATGTGCAGATCTTCAACCACGGTCTGCGTTCGTACCGCGACCTGCCGCTGCGCCTGGCTGAGTTTGGCGCCTGCCACCGCAACGAGCCGTCGGGCGCGCTGCACGGGCTGATGCGCGTGCGCGGCTTTGTGCAGGATGATGCGCACATCTTCTGCACGGAAGAGCAGATCGTGGCGGAGGCCAAGGCCTTCAACGAACTGGCGTTCTCGGTCTACGACGACTTTGGCTTCAAGGATGTGAAGGTCAAGCTGTCGCTGCGCCCGGACCAGCGTGCCGGCTCGGACGAGGTCTGGGATCACGCCGAAGAGGGCCTGCGCCTGGCGCTGCGCGCCTGCGGCGTGGATTGGGAGGAGCTGCCGGGTGAGGGTGCCTTCTACGGCCCCAAGGTCGAGTACCACATCAAGGACGCGATCGGCCGCTCGTGGCAGTGCGGCACGCTGCAGCTTGACCTGGTGCTGCCGGAGCGCCTGGATGCCGAATACGTCTCCGAGGACAACTCGCGCAAGCGCCCGGTGATGCTGCACCGCGCCATCCTGGGTTCGTTCGAGCGTTTCCTGGGCATCCTGCTGGAAAACCACGCCGGCGCGCTGCCGGCCTGGCTGGCCCCGGAGCAGGTGGTGGTCATGAATATTGCGGATTCGCAGGCGGAATACGCCGAAAGCGTCGTGCAATTGCTGCAAAAACAAGGGTTTAGGGCCAAGGCCGATTTGCGTAACGAGAAAATTACGTATAAAATCCGCGAGCATTCGCTTCAAAAGGTTCCCTACCTGCTGGTAGTGGGCGACAAGGAGCGGGATGCCAGTCAAGTGGCCGTGCGTGCCCGTGGCAACGTGGATCTGGGTGTGATGCCTGTCTCCGCGTTTGTTGAGCGTCTGCAAAACGACGTCGCCAGCAAAGCCTGATGGGTGGTGAGCACGGCTTGTTTTTTTGTCTTCTTGAGGTAACGCAACATCGCTACGGACAAAGGTCATCGCATCAACCGGGAAATCAGCGCGCCTGAGCTGCGCCTGGTAGGGGTTGATAACGAACAGCTCGGCATCGTCAAGTTCATGGACGCGCTCCGGCTGGCTGAAGATAAGGACTTGGACCTGGTGGAGATCGCGCCGAACGCGGTTCCGCCCGTCGCCCGGATCATGGATTACGGGAAGTTCAAGTACGAAGAAGCCAAGCGCGCCCACGAGGCGAAGCTGAAGCAGAAGATCATCCAGGTCAAGGAAGTCAAGTTCCGGCCGGGTACGGATGATGGCGACTACAACGTCAAGCTGCGCAACCTGAAGCGCTTCCTGGAAGACGGCGACAAGACCAAGATCACGCTGCGGTTCCGTGGTCGCGAGATGGCGCACCAGGAAATCGGCGCGCGGATGCTCGAACGCCTGAAGGCGGACCTGGAAGAAATCGGCCAGGTCGAGCAGATGCCGAAGATGGAAGGGCGCCAGATGGTGATGGTGCTCGCCCCCAAGAAGAAGAAGTAATTCCTGCGCGGTGCAGCGGCCGGGATGTCAGGCATCCCGGCGTTGCTTCGTGCGGAAGTCGCGCGCGGCCCGCAAGGGCCGCTGTGCAACAACAAGTGGATGCGGGTCTTGCAAGCGTCGGCGTGAGCCGTCCACCTGCATGCATGTCATATGAGCTGGAGTTTTTCATGCCGAAGATGAAGACGAAGAAAAGCGCCTCCAAGCGCTTTACTGCACGTCCGAACGGTTCGTTCAAGCGTGGCCAGGCCTTCAAGCGTCACATCCTGACCAAGAAGACCACCAAGAACAAGCGTCAACTGCGCGGTACTCAGGACGTCCATGAGACGAACCTGAAGTCGGTGCGCGCGATGATGCCTTACGCATAACCCCTGACGAAAACGAAAGGAGAATTACATGCCTCGAGTAAAGCGTGGGGTCACTGCACGGGCCCGTCACAAGAAAGTCATCGATGCTGCCAAGGGTTACCGCGGCCGTCGCAATAATGTCTATCGCATCGCCAAGCAGGCGGTCATGCGTGCTGGCCAGTACGCGTACCGCGATCGCCGCAACAAGAAGCGCGTGTTCCGCGCGCTGTGGATTGCGCGTATCAATGCCGCGACGCGTGAGCATGGCATGACCTACAGCGTGTTCATGAACGGTCTGAAGAAGGCCTCGATTGAACTGGACCGCAAGGTGCTGTCGGACATGGCTATTCACGACAAGCCTGCCTTTGCCGCCATCGTCAACCAGGTGAAAGCCACCGTTGCCTGATGCCGGCTGCGGCAGCGCGTAAGCGCTGCCGGGCAAGCACCGACCGCAAGGTCGACCGCCGACCGCAAGGTCTGCTGAAACGGGGCTCCTCACCGAGCCCCGTTTTTATTTCGAATGCCGTTTCAGTTGCCGGAATCCGGTCGCCGAGACCGCATTCGAAACGAACACCGCACGTAGTGCCAACCCACGTCGGACCGGTGCGTACCGGCCCGACGCCAAAAGTCCCACGACCGCCGCCATGTCTCAGGATCTGGATCAAATTGTCGCCGATGCCCAGGCCGCCTTCGCTGCTGCCAACGACAACGCCACGCTGGAAAACGAAAAGGCCCGCTTCCTGGGCAAGACCGGCGCGCTGACCGAATTGCTCAAGGGCCTCGGCAAGCTCGACCCGGAAACCCGCAAGACGGAAGGCGCCCGTATCAACCAGATCAAGCAGCAAGTTGAAGCCGCCCTGCAGGCACGCCGCCAGGCGCTGGCCGATGCGCTGATGAACGCGCGCCTGGCCGCGGAGGCCATCGACGTCACGCTGCCTGGCCGTGCGGTCAGCCGCGGCAGCCTGCACCCGGTGATGCGCACGTGGGAGCGCGTCGAGCAGATCTTCGGCTCGATCGGTTTCGATGTGGCCGACGGCCCCGAGATCGAGACTGACTGGATGAACTTCACCGCGCTGAACAACCCGGACAACCACCCGGCGCGTTCGATGCAGGACACCTTCTATGTCGACGGCCGCGACAGCGACGACAAGCTGCTGCTCCTGCGCACGCACACCAGCCCGATGCAGGTCCGCTACGCGAAGATGCATGTCGAGAAGTACGCCGGCAAGGCGATGCCGCCGATCAAGGTGATCTGCCCGGGCCGCACCTACCGTGTCGACAGCGATGCCACGCACTCGCCGATGTTCAACCAGGTCGAAGGCCTGTGGATCGGCGAGGATGTCAGCTTTGCCGACCTGAAGGGCGTGTACACCGATTTCCTGCGCAAGTTCTTCGAGCGCGATGACATCCAGGTGCGCTTCCGCCCGTCGTACTTCCCGTTCACCGAGCCGTCGGCAGAGATCGACATGGCCTTCGAGGATGGGAAAAATGCGGGCAAGTGGCTGGAGATCTCCGGTTCGGGCCAGGTGCATCCGAACGTGCTGCGCAACATGGGCCTCGATCCCGAGCGCTATATCGGCTTTGCGTTCGGCTCCGGCCTGGAGCGCCTGACCATGCTGCGCTATGGCATCAACGACCTGCGCCTGTTCTTCGAGGGTGACGTGCGCTTCCTGCGCCAGTTCGCCTGACGCGCCGCCGTCCCCTCGTCAACGACCACACAGAATACTTACCGGATCAGAAGCGCCATGCAATTCTCGGAATCCTGGCTTCGCACCTTCGCCAACCCTGAAAAGATCTCCACCGACGCGCTGTCGCACACCCTGACCATGGCCGGCCTGGAAGTGGAAGAGGTGGGCTCGGTCGCGCCGCCGTTCGACAAGGTGGTGGTCGCGCGCGTGCTGTCGGCCGAGCGCCATCCCAACGCCGACCGCCTCAACGTGTGCCAGGTCGATGCCGGCACCGGCGAAACCCTGCAGATCGTCTGCGGCGCGCCCAACGTCAAGCCCGGCATCCTGGTGCCGTGCGCACTGGTTGGCGCCGTGCTGCCGCCGTCCGAGGACGGCGGCAAGCCGTTCGAGATCAAGGTCGGCAAGCTGCGCGGCGTGGACAGCTACGGCATGCTGTGCTCGGCACGCGAACTGAAGCTGTCGGAAGAGCATGGTGGCCTGCTGGTGCTGCCGGAAGACGCTCCGGTCGGCCAGAGCATCCGTGAATACCTCGAGCTGGATGACCAGGTCTTTGTCATCAAGCTGACGCCGAACAAGGCCGATTGCCTGTCGATCCACGGCGTGGCGCGCGAAGTGTCGGCGCTGACCGGCGCCGCGCTGACGCTGCCCGAGATGAAGCCGGTGGCGGTGACGATCCAGGACAAGCTGCCGGTCAAGGTGTCGGCGCCGGACCTGTGCGGCCGCTTCTCCGGCCGCGTGATCCGCGGCGTCAATGCGCGCGCGGCCACGCCGGCATGGATGGTGCAGCGCCTGGAGCGCTCGGGCCAGCGCAGTGTTTCCGCACTGGTCGATATCTCGAACTACGTGATGCTGGAACTTGGACGTCCGTCGCACGTGTTCGACCTGAGCAAGATCCACGGCGGCCTGGACGTGCGCTGGGGCCGCAAGGGCGAGCAGATCAAGCTGCTCAACGGCAACACCATCGAGGTCGACGAGCAGGTCGGCGTGATCGCCGATGACAAGGAGATCGAAAGCCTGGCCGGCATCATGGGCGGCGACAGCACCGCCGTGACGCTGGACACCACGGATATCTATCTCGAAGCCGCATTCTGGTGGCCCGCTGCGATCCAGGGCCGCGGTCGCCGCTACAACTTCTCCACCGATGCCGGACACCGCTTCGAGCGCGGCGTGGACTACGCCACCACGGTCGAGCATATCGAGCGCATCACCGCGCTGATCCTCGAGATCTGCGGCGGCCAGGCCGGCCCGGTGGACGACCACGTGGTCAACCTGCCGCAGCGTAAGCCGGTCAGCCTGCGCGTGGCGCGCGCCGAGCGCGTGCTGGGCATCGAGCTGTCGCCTGCGGCCATCGCCGATGTATTCCAGCGCCTGCGGCTGCCGTTCACGCGCACGCAGGGCGCCGAGGGCGAGGTGTTTGAAGTCACGCCGCCGAGCTACCGCTTCGATATCGAGATCGAGGAAGACCTGATCGAGGAAGTGGCCCGCATCTATGGTTTCGAGCGCATCCCGGCCCGTCCGCCGATTGCCGAAAGCGAGATGCGCCCGACCAACGAGGCCCGCCGCTCCACCCACGTGGTGCGCCATGCCGTGGTCGCGCGCGACTACCAGGAAGTCATCAACTTCGCCTTTGTTGAAGAGAAGTGGGAGCGCGACTTCGCCGCCAACGACAACCCGATCCGCCTGCTGAACCCGATCGCCAGCCAGCTGGCGGTAATGCGCTCGACGCTGGTCGGCGGCCTGGTCGACAAGGTGCGCTACAACCTGAACCGCAAGGCTGCGCGCGTGCGCCTGTTCGAGGTGGGCCGCGTGTTCCATCGTGACGCCAGCGTGAAGGACGGCGGCCTGACGGTGTCCGGCTACGATCAGCCGATGATGGCCGCGGGCATCGCCTACGGCCCGGCGTTCGAAGAGCAGTGGGGCATCCCCGCGCGCAACGTCGACTTCTTCGACATCAAGGGCGATGTCGAGGCATTGTTCCATCCGCGCGTGCCGCGTTTCGAGCCGGTGGCGCACCCCGCGCTGCATCCGGGCCGCGCCGCGCGCGTGCTGCTCGACGGCAAGGCGGTGGGCGTGGTTGGCGAGCTGCATCCGCGCTGGCTGCAGGAATACGAGCTGACGCACGCCCCGGTCGTGTTTGAACTGGCGCTCGACGCGCTGCGCGACACCGGCCTGCCGGTGTACACCGAGATCTCCAGGTTCCCGGCCGCGGTGCGCGACCTGGCCGTGGTCGTGAAGCAAACGGTGCGCGTGCAGGACATGCTGGACGCCATGCGCGCCGCACTGGAAAAGCAGGGCTACGGCCGCTACTGCCAGAGCCTGGTGGTGTTCGACGAGTTCCGTCCCAAGGGCGCTTCCGCTGCCATTGGCGCGGACGAGAAAAGCCTTGCGTTCCGGGTGACCTTGCAAGATACTGGGTCGACCCTCCAGGACGAAACTGTCGACAGCGCAGTGCGCTGCATGGTCGACGCGCTGACAGAGGCCTTCCAGGCCCGGCTGCGCGGCTAAGCCATCGTCAATACGCGACGGACACACGATAAACAAGGGCGCCCGGGCACAGCCCCGGGCGGATCGCCAGACACACACTTGAGCGATCGACATGAATGATCGAGACGCGAATTCCATGACCGCTGCAGCACTGGGTGAGATGAGCGACCGGCAGGCTTCCTCCCTTGACGACGCGATGCCGGATGCGCGCGCGACTGAAGTTCCCACGCTGACCAAGGCCGAACTCGCCGAGATGCTGTTCGACCAGGTCGGCTTGAACAAGCGCGAATCGAAGGACATGGTCGAAGCCTTCTTCGACGTCATCCGCGAAGCGCTGGAGCAGGGCGACAGCGTCAAGCTGTCCGGCTTCGGCAACTTCCAGTTGCGCGACAAGCCGCAGCGGCCCGGCCGCAATCCCAAGACCGGCGAAGTCATTCCAATCACCGCGCGCCGCGTGGTTACGTTCCACGCCAGCCAGAAGCTCAAGGGCCTGGTGGAAGAACGCGCAGGCATCGCCGGCTGACGCGTCACCCGAACGGCGGATTGCTTCCCGAAGCCGACATCGGTATGCTTCTGGGCGCGCACCTGGTGCGCGCCAACCGCATGGCCGGCATGGCCTGACGCTCGTCTACACACCACATGTCGGACAAATCCAGCGATCGCATCGCGTTGCCGCCGATTCCGGCCAAGCGCTACTTCACCATCGGTGAGGTGAGCGAGCTTTGCGCCGTCAAGCCGCACGTCCTGCGCTATTGGGAGCAGGAGTTCACGCAACTCAAGCCCGTCAAGCGCCGCGGCAACCGCCGCTACTACCAGCACCATGAAGTCCTGCTGATCCGCCGCATCCGCGAACTGCTCTACGAACAGGGCTTCACCATCAACGGCGCGCGCAACCGCCTTGATGAAGGCCGTCATCACAGTGCGGCAGCGGCAGCGCCTGAGGCCGCAGAGACTGGTGAAGAAAACGCGGCGGCATTGTCGGTTGATATCAGCGGCCTGCGCAATGAACTGGTCGAAGTGCAGCACCTGCTCGCGCAACTGCGGGAGATCGCGAAGCACGGATAATTTCGACGTCGGGAGCTAGTCATGCGGGAAATGCTTCTGTTATAATCTTTTGCTTCGGGGCGTAGCGCAGCCTGGTAGCGTACCTGCATGGGGTGCAGGTGGTCGGAGGTTCAAATCCTCTCGCCCCGACCAGACAGAAACCCGCTTGGTGAATAGCCAGGCGGGTTTTTTATTTTGTGCTGCGGGCGAGCCCTCCAGGCTGTCTGATTTGGAGGCATCCAATACTCAGGCATGGTGTGGCTCTGACGTAGGCCAAAGGTCTTCCTGCTGGACGAGCGAATCGGCTTCGCTGTCGGTGAGGCCATCGATCACGAAGAAATCGCGGCGCCTGGCGTTGTTTCCGACGACGCGCTCGAGGGTTACCCGACGAAACGTTGCCTGATGCGCAGGATCGTTATACGCGCTGCTCGGCCGTTGCCAGAAAAAGCGGCGAGATACCCGTGTTCTCCCATCATGGCCCGCCGGCACCCTGGCTTAGACTCGTGCCGCTGTACTCACCAGCCCGCCCCGCGCCCCGCCGCGGCGGGCTGTTTTTTGGGGTGGGAGGGCTAGCGCGCCAGCCTGCGCAGCAGCGCGTCATGTCCGCTTGCCAGGCCGGCAAGCGCCGTCGGGTCGGCCAGTTCGAATTCGCTGAAGCGGAAGGCTGGTGCCACGGTGCAGCCGACCAGGGCGAAGTCCGTGCCATCGTCCAGATCCACGCGTTCGGCGGCAAACCATTGGCCGGCGGGCACCATCGCCTGGAAGGCCGCGCCGGGATGCCGCAGCGGGTCGCCCAGGCGCTGCGTGACGATGGTGCCGTCCACGATCCGGTGCACGTCCACGGGGGAGCCCGCGTGGTAGTGCCAGAGTTCGTCGGACCGGATGCGATGCCACGCGGAATAGTCGTTGCCGCACAGCATGTAGTGGATCGCGGTGCAGGCTTCGCGTGTGCGCCCGTCCTGGCAGACGACCTGTTCTTCGCCGCGATAGGTTTCGCGGTAGTAGCCGCCTTCCGGATGCGGCTGCAGGTCGAGCGAGCGGATCAGTTGGCTGGCGGTCGGGCTGAGGTCTGGCATGTGGGCAAGGGGCGTGGCGCATCGGGGATGCGGAAGCCGTAGCTTAAAGCAGCGCGAAGCGTGCCTGGCCGGGGCCGACCAGGGCGGGGCGGCTGACCGGGTAGCGGTGACGGGTGCCCTGGGCGTCGAAGGACAGGAAATCCGGCGTCCAGCGCAGGGCCTGCAGCTGGCGGAGCTCGATGCCGTCGACGAGGATGGCGCCGGCGCCCACGCAGACACTGCCACAGGGCAGGCGCAGGGATTCGCTGTCGTCGCCGAAGTAGTAGGCCTCGAGCAGGATGGAGTCGGACTGGTACAAAGGCATGGGGCAGCATCCGGATACTGTATGGATGTACAGTATAGCTCTGGCTGGCGGTTCGGTCATCCCCCACGATTCTCATTTTCGTGCGCCGGCACAGCCCGCGGCACTGTGCATTTGCCGCGTGGAAGTTGGTGGCAAGCGATGTCGGCCTGTATTGGTATAACCTGAAAACGATGCCGGTCGCACAGCGTGGTCGTGCCAGGGCCGGCAGGGTCGCTACGGGGGATGCCATGGCGAGGTGCGGGAGCAGGGCTTGCTGGTTTGGCGTGGGCGTGGTGCTGGGCGCGGCGGCGGGCGGTGCCTGCGCCATGCTGGTGCGCACGGCCGCGGAGCAGCGGGTGCTGCGCGAGCGCGATGCGACGCTGGTGCCGTCCGATCCCGCGGCGGATCAGGCACTGACCGATACCGCCACTGACGTGGTGGAGTACGGCGGCTTCGTGATCCACGTGTATTGCCACGCGCTGGGCATGGGGCGGTTCAAGGCCCTGTGCGATATCTGGGAGTCGGGCGCCGTGGTGCTGGAGGGCGGCGCGCCGCCGGCCACGCACGCGACGCCGGAAGATGCGCGGGCCGCGGCGATTTCGTGGGCGCGGCAATGGGTGCAGCACAATGGCTGAAGGCGCCGCCGCGCGATCATCGCCATGACAGGAGATGCCGATGCACGCCTGTGACCTGTGTCATCAGTTGGTGGGCGAACCGTCCAGCGCGCCGCCACACGAGAACCTGGCCGCCTCGGGCATTGCTGCGATGAGCAACCGGTGCAAGGTGGACAGCCGCTGGCGCTGCATTGGCTGCGGCGCCTGGATGTACCAGAGCACGGCATTGGGTGAGCCGCCGAATATGTGGCGAATGGGTCCGCGCCCGGCCGACTGGCCTGATAATCATGGCTGAGCAGGCATGGCCGCGCCACCAACGGGCGGTGCGGCCATGCCCCGTATCGCGCCCGGCTCAGGCTCTCGGGCGCCTGTTTCAAGGAGAATTCATGTTTGTTTGTGGGAACCAGGCTTGCGGTGCGCGCTGGGAGCCGAATGAGGTGCAGATCCGCAACGAAGGGCAGGGTCCCGTGTTCCGCTGCCCGCAATGCGGCGCACGCAATCACGTCCAGGCACGCACGGCGCGCGACGGCAGCACCGTCTACCGCCAAGTGGCCGCGAAGCCGGCGCCACGTTAGTCCGGGCCGGCGGGCGGCACGCCATGTCACCCCACGCATGTGGGGTCAAATCCACATGGTTGCCGCCTTAAGCTTGCTCAGGCGGGACCGTTATACACATCATGGACTTTGCCGACCTTCCTCAAGACTCTGCTTCCAATGCTGAACGCATGGGCTGGGCGAACGCTTCGCCGGAAGTGATCGCCAAGGTATTGAATTCAGCCCTGGCAGCGCAGGATCTCTCAGGGTTTGCCGCGCTGCTGTCGGATATCGCGCGCGACCGCGGCCTCAAGGGCGAGCGTGCCGCGAACCAGTCAATCTACGACATGCCGTACGCCAGCCTGCTGCCCAGGCAGAAGCACCTGCTTTCCGATGCCTTCGACCTGCTGGTCCTGCTCGGGCTGGAACTGCGCCCGCGTGGTGCCGAGGCCGGCATCGGCGACGATGCGGACATTGACACGGACGCAGCAGCAGACGAATAAACCCCGGGCTGGACAGCGCCATGCTAGGCGCGTTCCAGCATGCCGATCTCGCGCACCGCGACCGACAGCATCGACAGCCCCGCGGCCCCCGAGGCGCGCTGGTCGGCCAGCATGCGCGTAAAGCGTTCAAGCGCGCCGTGACGGCTGGACCGCCAGGCATCGATCATGGCTTCGGGCGTATCCAGTTCACCCGCCTGCGACAGCACGCTGACGGTCAGTGCGCGCTTGAGCCGCCCCAGGTCTTCCAGCGTGGTGGTGCGTGCCAGCAGGTCCCAGTGCGTGTCCGATGGCAGTGCCAGCGCGCGCTCGCGCAGCCAGCTGAAGCTCAGGTGGCTGTCCAGTGCGAAATAAACCCCCGCCACCAGGTCCAGGCTGCGTTCGCACGCCGTGGCCACTTCGGCAATATCGAGCGCGGCGGCGGAGATCTCGCTGCCGGCCACGCGCACGGCCAGCGCTTCGTCGACCCCTGCATCCGTCAAGGCCCGGCTGCGCTCTGACAGTGCTGTCGCATCGGCCGGCGGCAGCAGCCGCGGCAGTTGCGGTGCCAGCCATCGCGCTGCCTGGGCAAAGCGCGCCAGGTCCTCGGCGGCCTTGCTGCCGCTACGCAGATAGCGGATGAACCACAGGCACGCGCGCTCCAGCAGCAGCGCCACGGCCCCGAACATGCGCGCCTGCTCGGCATCGGCGACACGGTTGTCCAACGCATCGATCTCCTGCCACAGGGTGGTCAGGCCGAAGACATCGCGTGCGATCAGGCAGGCGCGCACGATATCGGCCGGGCGTGCGTCGGTCTCTTCCATGATCCGGTGCACGAAGGTGGCGCCGATGCGGTTGACCAGCATATTGGTCAGGTGCGTCGACAGGATCTCGCGCCGCAGCGGGTGGCGCTGCATTGCGTCGGCGTAACGCTGGCGCAGCGGCACCGGGAAATAGTCCGACAGCAGTCCGGCAACCAGCGTGTCTTCCGGCACATCGGAGGCCAGCAGTTCGTCGTACAGCCACATCTTGCTGTAGGCAAGCAGCACGGCACGCTCGGGTGATGCCAGGCCTTCATCGGCCAGCTTGCGCTCGGCGATTTCTTCCTCTGAAGGCAGGAACTCCAGCGGGCGGTTGAGCCGCCCGGCGCGCTCCAGCCAGCGCACCAGGCGCGCCTCGCCGTCGAGCAGCGCGGGGCTGCTGCGCCCGGCCACGGACAGTGCCTGGGTCTGGTAGTAGTTGTCCTGCAGCACCAGCAGGCCGACCTCGTCAGTCATCTCGGCCAGCAGCTTGTTGCGCTGCTTCTCGGTCATTTCGCCATCGGCAACCACCAGCCCGAGCAGGATCTTGATATTGACCTCGTGGTCCGAGCAGTCCACCCCGGCCGAGTTGTCGATGGCATCGGTGTTGATGCGCCCGCCCTTGCGCGCGAACTCGATGCGGCCCAGCTGAGTGAAGCCCAGGTTGCCGCCTTCGCCGATCACCTTGCAGCGCAGGTCGCTGCCGTTGACGCGCACCGCGTCGTTGGTGCGGTCGCCGGCCTGCAGGTGGGTTTCCTGGCTGGACTTGACGTAGGTGCCGATGCCGCCGTTGTAGAGCAGGTCGACCGGCGCCATCAGGATTGCGTGAATCAGCTCGGCCGGCGACAGCGTGGCTGCCGTGACCCCCAGCACCGCCTGTACCTGCGGCGACAGCGGGATGGTCTTGGCGCTGCGCGGATAGATACCGCCGCCGGCGGAGATCAGCGTGGCGTCGTAGTCGGCCCAGCTGGAGCGGGGCAGGCCGAACAGCCGCGTGCGTTCCTGCAGGCTCCTTGCCGTGTCCGGGTCGGGATCGAGGAAGATATGCCGGTGGTCGAAAGCCGCCACCAGCCGGATATGCGGCGACAGCAGCATGCCGTTGCCGAACACGTCGCCCGACATGTCGCCGATGCCGGCCACGGTGAAGTCCGTGGTCTGGATATCGACACCCATCTCGCGGAAATGCCGCTTGACCGATTCCCACGCACCGCGCGCGGTAATGCCCATCTTCTTGTGGTCATAGCCGACCGAACCCCCGGACGCAAAGGCATCGCCCAGCCAGAAGCCGTATTCGGCCGAGATCGCGTTGGCGAAATCCGAGAATGTGGCCGTGCCCTTGTCGGCGGCGACCACCAGGTAGGGGTCGTTGTCGTCGTGGCGCACCACCTCCGGTGGCGGCACCAGCTGGCCGCCGACGAGGTTGTCGGTCAGGTCCAGCAGCCCGCGCAGGAAGGTCTGGTAGCAGGCAATGCCCTCCTGCAGGAAGGCATCGCGGTCGGTGGGCGGGGGCGGGCGCTTGACCACGAAGCCGCCCTTGGAGCCTACCGGCACGATCACCGTGTTCTTGACCATCTGCGCCTTCATCAGGCCCAGCACTTCAGTGCGGAAGTCCTCGCGCCGGTCTGACCAGCGCAGTCCGCCGCGGGCTACGCGCCCGCCGCGCAGGTGCACGCCCTCAACGCGCGGCGAGTAGACCCAGATCTCGAACATCGGGCGCGGCTCGGGCAGGCCGGGGACCAGCGCGGGATTGAACTTGAACGACACATATGGGCGCGGCTGGCCTTCCTCGCCACGGTGGAAATAGTTGGTGCGCACGGTGGCGTTGATCACGCCCAGGAAGAGCCGCAGGATGCGGTCCTCGTCCAGGTTGGGCACCTTGTCCAGCGCCGCGCCGATATCGGCCAGTAGCTTGTCGCAGCGCGCCTGGCGGGCGGTGTCGGTGGCAACCTGGCTGAAGGTGTCGAAGCGCGCCACGAACAGGCCGACCAGCATGGCGGCAATGGCCGCGTTGCCGGTCAGCGCGCGCTCGATATAGGCATCGCTGAAGGTCGAGCCCACCTGGCGCAGGTAGCGGGCATAGGCGCGCAGGATGGTGACGTCGCGCGCGGCCAGCTCGGCGCGCAGTACCAGGCGGTTGAAGTCGTCGTTCTCGATCTCGCCGTGCCAGGCGCGCGCGAAGGCATCCTCGAACAATGCCTTGACGCGCGCGATGTCGAATTCCGCCGCGCCGCCGCTGTCGGCAATCTCCAGCCCGAAGTCGTGCACCCATACCGGCGTGCCGCTGTCGGGTTCGATCAGGTAGGGGCGCTCTTCATCCACGCGCACGCCCAGGTGTTCCAGCATGGGCAGGCTATGCGACAGCGCAATCGGCTCGCCGGCACGGTACACCTTGAAGCGGAACACCCCCGGTGCGGCCTCGATCGGCCGGTACAGGTTCATCGCCATGCCGTTGCCGCGCAGCGCGTGCTCCATCAGCTCGATATCGCGCACCGCGGTGCGGGCCGGATAGTCCTCACGGTAGCCAGCGGGGAACGAGCCGCCGTAGCGCTGCAGCAGCCGGTTGCCTTGCTCTTCGCCGTGGCTTTCATGCAAGGCTTCGGCGAGATCGTCCTGCCAGCGGCGGCTGGCGTGCACGATGCGTGCCTCCAGCTCACGCGTATCGACGTGCGGCATGGTGCCGGGCTCGCCGCGCACGGTCAGCTGGATGCGCGCCAGCGGCGACTCGGACAGCAGCGGCGTGAACTCGCAACTGGTGCCGTGGAAGGCCGCGGTCAACAGTTTCTGGATCTTCTGGCGCAGGTCGGTGTTGTACTTGTCGCGCGGCACGAACACCAGGCATGAGACAAAGCGGTCGAAGCGGTCGCGCCGTACAAAGAGCCGGGTGCGCTGGTGCTCTTGCAGCCGCAAGATGCCGGTGGTGATATCGAAAAGTTCATCCTCGGTGGCCTGGAACAGTTCATCGCGCGGATATTGCTCGAGGATGGTCACCAGCGACTTGTACAGGTGCCCATTGGCCAGGAAGCCCGCGCGCGCCAGGATATTGGCGCATTTGCGCCGCACCAGCGGGATATCCGCGATCGGCGCCGTGTAGGCGGTCGAGGTGTACAGGCCGACAAAACGCCGCTCGCCGAAGAGCTGACCCTGTGCATCCAGCAGCTTGACCCCGACATAGTCGAGATAGCCCGGCCGGTGCACGGTGGCGCGCGAATTGGCCTTGGTCACGAAGATCGGCGAGGCGCCTTCGATGATCGCGGTGGCCGCGGCAGGCAGCAGCGTGAGGTCTTCGGCGTCGGGCTCGCGCAGGCTTTCGCGCAGGATCCCTGCACCGGACCCCGGCACGCCGCGCAGGAAGTAGCGCCCGTCCTGCGACACCAACTGGTAGTCACGCTGGCCGAGGAAGGAGAAGTGGTTATCTATCATCCAGTCCAGGAAGGCGCGCGCTTCGGCGCTTTCCGGCGAGGCCGCATCGGGCGCCTGCGCCATGGCGCCGATGGTGGCCTGGGTGATGTCGCACATCTTCGGCCAGTCCTCCACTGCCGCGCGCACGTCGATCAGCACCTGCGCAATGGCGCTGCGCAGCGCCTCCAGCCGCGCGGCCTCGCCGCTGCGGTCGATCTCGAAGTGGATGAAGGATTCCAGGCGCGAGCCGTCCCCGGCCTCGCCGGCGCCGCCCGGGGCAATCCGCTCGATGCCGCCGCGCGCGTCGCGCCAGACCCGGAACACGGGATGGATGGCCGAGTGCAGCGCCAGTCCCTGCCGGTTGATCTCCATCGTCACCGAGTCGACCAGGAAGGGCATGTCGTCATTGACGATCTCGACCACGGTGTGGTCCGAGTGCCAGCCGTGCTCTTCCAGGTTGGGGTTGTAGACGCGGATGCGCGCTTTGCCGGGGTTGAATTTCTGTGCGGTCTGCCAGTGCGCCATCACGGCGCCGTAGAGATCATCGACGTCGCGCTGGAGCAAGTCTTCGGCGTCGGCCTGGTCGTAGTAGTGCAGCAGGAAGGGCTCGACCACGGCGAACATCGCCGCCGGCAGCCGCTCGCGCGCGAAGCTGGCCAGTTCGTCCAGCAGGTGCGCGACCTTGTCTTCGTTCTCCTGCGGCATGATCCCTCCTCGCGGTGTCGATGGGCGGCCCGCGGCATGTGCCGGGGCATGCTCATACTTTAGGAAAAAACCGCATGCCCGGCGCAATAAAAGTGGCGGGTATGAGCATGGTGCGTGAAGGAATGCGCACGGCTCCCGCTGTTGCCCGCGGGACCGGCTTGCGCGGCGCTCAGAGGCGCCTGGCGGCGAGGGTGGGGCGGTGCGCGACCGGCGGCAGGCCGGGGCAATGCGAGGGCGCGGCGGCTTTTTCCTGCCGGGCGGCTTCGGTGCCCGCGCGAACCTGGCGCGTGGTGTGGTCGCTCAGCGTGGTCTTCATCCGCTCCAGCAGGGTTCCCAGCGCGGCACGCTCTTGGGAATTGAATGCCGCCACTGACACGCTGTGCAGCGCGCTGAGGGCCTGCGCGGTGCGCTGCAGCCGGTTGGCTGCGCTTTCTGCAATGCGGGGCGCCTGGGTGCCCGCGTACTCGATCCAGCCGTCGCGCTGCAGTTCAACCAGCATCGTCTCGGAACGCGCGACTTCGATCGGCATCGGACCCGTCAAGGGCGAGCCGCGCACGAAGGCATCCTGGCGGATGGCCCGCAGCAGCAGCCACTGGGCGTAGTTCAGGCCAGAGGCGCACAGCGTCTGTTCCAACGCACTTTGCCAGGCGGTTACGGCATCAACCAGGGCAAGGACAACCGGCTCGCTGGGTTCGAGGGGTCTTGGCTGCATGAATGGCGTCTCCTGTTTTGGTTTGCCGCCACTGCGATGCGCTGGCATCCGTCGCACGGGTACCAGGGGCCGGAGCATGGCCGGCCCGGGCGGCACGGACGCCGCAGCCTCTCTGGCGGGGCACGGTCGACCGATGGGGCAGACACTACCAGAATCCTTTGCCGGCATTGTGACAGGGCGGGAATGCCCTGTGCCATTAAAGGGACATAGTGGTCCGCACGTCCCCTGGCATGGCTTTCACTATGAATAAAGCGACTGCAAGCGATGACTTTAAATCACAGCCAGAATGTATGCGGCTGGCTACACTGCCTGCCGGAGACCCCGCCAACCAGCCTTCGGGCCAGCACGGGGCGCGCGGCGCGGGCACGGGCCCGGCCGTCAGACCGGAGATAAGGATGTACAAGGAACGCATTCGCCTGGCCAGGCTGCACGACAAGGTAGTCTCGGCCGACGAAGCCGCCGCGCTGATCCGCGACGGCATGACGGTAGGCATGAGCGGTTTCACGCGCGCGGGCGACTGCAAGGAAGTCCCGTTTGCGCTGGCGCGGCGGGCGGCAACCGAGCCGCTGCGCATCACCCTGATGACCGGCGCCTCGCTGGGCAACGATATCGACCGGGTACTGGCAGAGGCCGACGTGATTGCGCGCCGCCTGCCGTTCCAGTCAGACGCCACGCTGCGCCGCAAGATCAACGCCGGCGAAGTGATGTTCATCGACCAGCACCTGTCCGAGACCGTGGAGCAACTGCGCTCCGGCCAGATCGCACCGGTGGACGTTGCGGTGGTGGAAGCGGTGGCGATCACCGAGCAGGGCGGCATCATTCCCAGCACCTCGGTCGGCAACTCGGCCAGCTTCGCCATGCTGGCGCGCAAGGTGATCGTCGAGATCAACCTGAACATGCCGCTCGCGCTGGAAGGGCTCCACGACATCTGCTTCCCGGTGCAGCGCCCGTACCGCCAGCCGATCCCGCTGATCGCGCCCGAGCAGCGCATTGGCCTGCCGTATATCCCCATCGATCCCGAGAAGATTGCGGCCATTGTCATCACCGCCAAGGACGACAGCCCGTCCAACGCGCTGCCGCCGGATGCCGATACGCGCAATATCGCCGGCCATCTCAACGATTTCCTGCTGCGCGAAGTCCGCGCCGGCAGGCTCTCGCCCTCGCTGCAGCCGCTGCAGGCGGGCATTGGCACCATCGCCAACGCGGTGTTGCACGGCATGGCCGATTCACCGTTCCGCGGCCTGCAGATGTATTCCGAGGTGCTGCAGGACAGCACCATCGAACTTCTGGATGCGGGGCGCCTGGCGTTTGCCTCGGCCTCTTCGGTGACGCTGACGCGCGAGGTGTACCAGCGCTTCCTGTCGAACCTGGACCGCTATCGGTCGCGCCTGGTGCTGCGTCCGCAGGAGATCAGCAACCATCCGGAGATCCTGCGCCGGCTCGGGCTGATTACCATCAATACGGCGCTGGAGTGCGACATCTACGGCAACGTCAACTCCACCCATGTAGGGGGCACGCACATGATGAACGGCATCGGCGGCTCCGGCGATTTTGCGCGCAATGCGCACCTGTCGGTATTTGTGACCAAGTCGGTGGCCAAGGGCGGCGATGTCTCCAGCATCGTGCCGATGGTGGCGCACGTGGACCATACCGAGCACGACGTCGACATCATCGTCACCGAGCACGGCCTGGCCGACCTGCGCGGGCTGGCGCCGCGCGAACGCGCGCGCACGGTCATCGCCAACTGTGCCGACCCGCAATACCGCGAGCTGCTGGGCGACTACTTCCGGCGCGCCAGCACCCATGGTGGCCAGACCCCGCACCTGCTGGAAGAGGCGCTGTCCTGGCATGTCGGTTTCCGCGACCGCGGCACCATGCAGCCCGCGCAGCCGGCCCAGGCGATGGCAGCCTGAGCGCTGTCTCCGCCAGAAAGCAAAACAGCCCGCGCATGCGGGCTGTTTGCCTTGGTGCCGCCGGTTGGCGGCGGTAGCAGGCTTACTGTGCCTTGCTGCCCTGGCTGGCGGGCGCCTTGGCGCCGTCGGTGTACGGATCGGCCTTGCCGGCCTTGGCGCCGTCGGTGTACGGATCGAACTTGCCGGCCTTGGCGCCATCCGTGTTCGGGTCGAACTTCTTGCCCGAGCTGGTCAGGTCCGACTTGGTCGATTGCTTGGCGCCATCGGTGTACGGGTCGAACTTGCCGGACTTGGCGGGGTTCTGGTTCGGGCTGGCCTTCTTGGTGTGGCTGCCACCGTAGAGATCGCCGCCTTCGGTGTAGTTCTTCTGCGCATAGACCTGCGTCGCGCCCAGCGCGGCCAGTGCTGCAACGATCAGGGTCGGAACGGTCTTCTTCAGCATCTTGCTTATCCTCGCGATTGACGGTCGCGCAGCGCCTGCGCGAATCCGGTTTTGGGGCCGAGCTTGGCCGGTGACGGCCGGGCTGGCGGAACACCCGGTTAATGTACCGAGTCAGCGCTTGTCCGCAAAGTGAAAGTTTCTTCTACAAGTATTGAACACCCATGGCGTTGCCTGCGTACTGCGTCAGATCAAATGCAACGATCCTGGGACAGATCTGGGTGACCCATGGCCCCTTTTCAACCGGCAAGCCAATAAAAAAACCGGCTGCCAGATGGCAGCCGGTCATGACCCCTCGCGGGCGGTTTCGCCGTCCGGTTATTCCAGTGTGATGTTCTGGTCGCGTGCGATCTTCTTGCGCAGGTCCAGCTCGCGCTTGATCTGGGCGGCGTACTGCGCCGGGGTGTTGCCGTCAGTGTAGGCTCCGCTGTCGGCCAGGCGGCGCTTGACGTTCGGGTCCTGCAGGGCCTTGACCGCGGCATCATGCACGCGCGTGATGATTGCCGCCGGCGTGCCGGCCGGGGCCACCAGGCCGTACCATGCCATGTTGTTCATGTCCTTCATGCCGGCTTCGGCAAAGGTCGGCACGTCTGGCAGGCCCTCGACGCGCTTGGGCGCCGCCACGGCCAGCGCGCGCAGCTTGCCGGCCTGGATATGCGGCATCGACGACGGCAGGTTGTCGAACTGCGCGTTGACCTGGCCGGCCAGCGTGTCGTTCAGCGCAGGGCCCGATCCGCGGTAGGGGATATGGACCATGTCGGTCTTGGTGATGTCCTTGAACAGCTCGCCGTCCAGATGCGAGATGCTGCCCTTGCCGGCCGAGGCGTAGCTGTACTTGCCGGGGTTGGCCTTCAGCATCGCGACGAATTCCTTCAGGGTCTTGGCCGGCACCTTCGGGTTGACCGTCAGCACGTTCGGCACGTTGACCAGGTTGGTGATCGGCGCGAAATCCTTGAGCGGGTCGTACGGGTTCCTGGCGTTGGTGGCGGGGTTGGTCGCCATCGTGCTGACGGTGGCGATGCCCAGCGTGTAGCCGTCCGGGGCGGACTTGGCGAGCGCGTCGGCGCCGATTGCGCCGCCGCCGCCGCCGCGGTTTTCCACCACCACCGGCTGGCCCAGTTCGCGGCCGAGGCCGTCGGAGACCGCGCGCGCCACGATGTCGGTGGTGCCGCCGGCCGCGAACGGAACGATCAGGCGGATCGGCTTGTTGGGGTAGGACTGGGCCTGGGCGAGGCCGGCGTGGGCGCCAAGGGCGACGATACAGGCGGCTGCGCCGGCGTTGATAACTGCTTTCAAGGAGTGCCTCCGTTCTTCTTTCACTGATTGGCCAGGCGGGCTGCAGGCGTTTCTTCGGGCGCGACCTTCCGTCTGCGCCCCGCGCTGTCACGGATCCCCGCGCTGGCATGACCGTGCCGTGCCGGGATGCGGCGACGGCCGGCACCTTGCGATAGTTCCGCGATACGGAACCATGTTCCACAATGTGCGCGGAAGCGATTCAACCGGGAAAGCGGGCGCAGGGGAATTGGTGAGAACCCGCGTATCAAGAAATCGGCAGCCATGCCGACGCGCGCAGAAGCAGGGCGGGGGAAATGAAAAAAGCCGGAAGCAAGGCTTCCGGCTTTTCCTGAATTCGCTGGTGGGGCGTGAGTGACTCGAACACTCGACCTACGGATTAAGAGTCCGCTGCTCTACCAACTGAGCTAACGCCCCAACGAAGAAAAGGATTGTAGCAAGGTATCGGATAAGACGCAATAGCCTTCGCACAATTTTTGCGAGCCAACCTGCACTGGCCGCTACAATGCCAGGCCACCGCGCGCATCCCGCGCGGGGGGGCCGATCCACCAGCTTGCCCAGCCCATGCATGCCAGAGTCCTGCGCTATCTCGACGAGGTCGTCCGCCGCGGTTCGATCCGCAAGGCGGCCGAGCACCTGCACGTGGCACCGACCGCGGTCAACCGCCAGATCCTGGACCTGGAGGCGGAACTGGGCGCACCGCTGTTCGAGCGCATCAACAAGCGGCTGCGGCTGACGCCGCTGGGCGAGATGGTGCTGGCCCACGTGCGCCAGACGCTGCGCGAGCACGATGCGCTGCGCGAGCGCATCGAGGACTTCAAGGGCGCGCGCCGCGGCGAGGTCACCGTGGCGGTCACGGCCGGCCTGGCGGGCTCGCTGATGCCGTCGCTGGTGCATGATTTCCGCCAGCGCTATCCGGGCATCGTGGTGCGCGTCGCCGACCTGCCGGTGGCCGACATCATCACGGCGGTGGAGCAGGGCGATGCCGACCTGGGCCTTGGCTATGACCTGCCGGAACTGCCCGCCTTCCGCGCGCTGGCCACCAGCGACTGGCGGATCGGCGTGGTGGTGCCGCCGGGCCATGCGCTGGCGGCCCGGCAATCGGCGCTGCTGAGCGAATGCGTCGGTTATCCGCTGATCCTGCCGGCGCCATCGCTGTCGATCCGGGCCATCCTGGATGCGGCGTTTGCCCGCAATGCGATCGAGGTCTCGCCGGTGGCGGAGTCCACCTCGACCGCGCTGATCCGGCAACTGGTGATGCTGGGCACCGGCATCGCGCTGCTGAACCCGCTCGATGTGATGGAAGAGCGCGCCCGCCAGGCGCTGGTCTATGTGCCGCTGCGCGACCGCCACCTGCAGGGCCAGACGCTGACGCTGGTGGCGCGGGCCCGCGGCCCGCTCAGCGCCGCCGCCGGGCTGATGGCCGAGCGCATCGGCGACGCCCTGGCCGTATTGTTTGCGCAGGCGCGCTGATCAAGGGGTTGCTACGGACGGGTGTCCACTTTTTGTGGACAGGATGATCGGAATTCTGCGCTTGGGGGTTGGCATCTCGCCGCCGTAGACTGGCGGCCATCCAGTCCCCCAATTCGTTTTGCAAGGAATTCCGCCATGACCCTGATTGCCCTGAACGCCGACGTGCTGGTCACCATGGACGCGCAGCGCCGCGAGATCCGCGACGGCGCCCTGGTTGCCGAAGGCCCCGCCGTGCAGTGGGTCGGCCCCACCTCGGAGCTGCCGCCGCAGTACCGGCGCATGGCCGACGACGGCAGCGCGCAGGTGCTGGACATGCGCGGCCGCGTGGTCACGCCCGGCCTGGTCAACACCCACCACCACATGTACCAGAGCCTGACGCGCGCGGTGCCGGCGGCGCAGGATGCCGAGCTGTTCTCGTGGCTGACCAACCTGTACATGCTGTGGTCGCACCTGACCCCGGAAATGATCGCGGTATCGACCAAGACCGCGATGGCCGAGCTGATGCTGTCCGGGTGCACTACCACCAGCGACCACCTCTACCTGTTCCCGAACGGCTCGCGCCTGGATGACTCGATCGCCGCGGCGCAGGAGATGGGCATGCGCTTCCACGCCGCACGCGGCTCGATGAGCGTGGGCCGCAGCAAGGGCGGCCTGCCGCCGGACGTGGTAGTCGAAGAGGAAGCCGCCATCCTGCGCGACAGCCAGCGGCTGGTGGAGCAGTACCACGACAGTGCGCGCCACGCGATGCTGCGCGTGGTGCTGGCGCCGTGCTCGCCGTTTTCGGTGTCGCGCGACCTGATGCGCGAGTCGGCCAATATGGCGCGGCACTATGGCGTGTCGCTGCACACGCACCTGGCCGAGAACGTCAACGACATTGCCTACTCGCGTGAGAAATTCGGCCTGACGCCGGCCCAGTATGCCGAGGACCTGGGCTGGGTCGGCCACGATGTGTGGCATGCGCACTGCGTCAAGCTGGACGACGAGGGCATCGCACTGTTTGCCCGCACCGGGACCGGCGTGGCGCATTGCCCGTGCTCGAACATGCGGCTGGCGTCCGGCATTGCGCCGGTGCGAGCCATGCGCGATGCTGGCGTGCCGGTGGGCCTGGGTGTGGACGGCAGCGCGTCGAACGACGGCGCGCATATGCTGGGCGAGGCGCGCCAGGCCATGCTGCTGCAGCGCGTTGGCTACGGGCCGGCCGCCATGAGCGCGCGCGAGGCGCTGGAGATTGCCACGCTGGGTGGTGCGCGCGTGCTCAACCGTGACGATATCGGCGCGCTGGCGCCGGGCATGTCGGCGGATTTTGTCGCCTTCGATATGTCGCAGGTCGGCTTTGCCGGCGCCGGCCATGACCCGGTGGCGGCGCTGGTGTTCTGCACGCCGGCCAATGTCGCGGCCAGCGTGATCAACGGCAGGGAAGTGGTGCGCGACGGTGCGCTGCTGACGGCCGACCTGCCCAACGTGCTGCTGCGCCATCGCGCGCTGGCGCGTACGCTGTTCGAGCGGGCCAGCCAGGGCGCCTGATGCAGGGGCCGCGGTGGCGCGGGCATGTGCCTGCGCCGCAGCGGATAGCCCAATAAGGCAAGCGCACAAAGCAAAAGGCCGGAAGCAGCGATGCTTCCGGCCTTTCTGTATTCGGTGGTGGGGCGTGAGTGACTCGAACACTCGACCTACGGATTAAGAGTCCGCTGCTCTACCAACTGAGCTAACGCCCCAACGAAGAACGAGATTCTAGCATGATTTCCGGCGCTGTCAAATGTTTGATGCACTTGCCGGAACAACCCCGTCGTTGTGACCGGGAGCCACACATGCAAGCGGATGGAACTCAGAGGCGGCCGTGATGGTCTTTGCAATGAGCGCATTCGCATGGGCTGTATCCATACGATTTTGCCGGAGCCATGTTAGGATGTTTCTCCACTTGCATATGGAGGGCTGCACCGATGGAAATCAAATTCCAAGAGCAAGAGCGCTACGACATCAATAATGAAGGCTTGTTGTTCCAGGCACTTGTCAATGGCGAGAAGGTGACTTGCGTGGTGACACGCGAAGCACTGTGGGAAGGCTTCAGTGCCGACCAGGTACTGTCGCTGGAAGAGGCATTCCGTGCCGGTCGCGAAACCATCGAACGCGCCGCCGTGGTGCTGATCGAACAGGGCGCGCCCCAGCCAATCGTCGTCAAGCGCGCCCACGTGGCGCCGATCTGATGCGGATGGATGCCCCGGCCAGCCCCCGGCATGCCGCGGGCGCCCATCTGTTGTCAGGTTCCCAGACGTAGGGCTGTCCGGCCTTGCGTGCCAAGCCGGCAACGCCGGCACAGGCAGTCTCCCGGTTTTCCCGTTTCAGTTTCCTGGTTTCCTGCAGCCGTATTGTTGCTGAACGCTGGTGCGCGGCCGCCGCTCATGCCGACGCGCCGGCGCTTCAGTTCATTGTGCTGCCGGGGCTGCGGCGCCAGGCCGTGACGCGCACTCTTCAAAGATCCGCACGGTGCATTGCGCGCAGATGTCGGGCGAGAGCTGGCCGACGATCGTGTGCAGCGCCTGCCGCTTGGTCGGGAAGATATGGTCGGCCCCGAGCTTGTCGGTAAAGCCGGTCTGCGCCCAGGCCTGCAGCACCTGCGTGCGCGGGCGGTGGAAGTACAGATCGCCGCCCAGCGCGCGCCGTTCGGCAAGCTCGTTTTCCCACATCTCGGCACCGGCCAGGTCGATGAAGTTCATGCTCTTGGTCATCGCCAGCAGGTGCGTCTGGCCGGCGTTGACCGTGCGCAGCCAGTGCAGCCGATCCGTCACGTACTGCACGGCGCCGAAGTAGATCGCGCCTTCCATGCGCAGCAGCTTCAGTTGCGGGCATTCCGGCTGCGGGCGGCGCAGCTCGTCCAGCGGCGTGAAGCGCCGGCCGGGATCGTCGGCGTCGGGCACCAGGCTGCGCACGGCCGGCCGCGACGTGCGGTACAGGTAGGCCACCAGCGACAGCATTGTGCCGAGCAGCACCGCCATCTCCAGCCGGATCACCAGCGTGGCGGCGAAGGTGCCGATGGCAATGGCGAATTCCGTGCGGCTCAGCGTGAAGATGCGGCGCAGCCGCGCGGTGTCGAGCAGGCCCCACGCCACCAGCAGCAGCATCGCTGCGATCGCCGCCATCGGGATCTGTGCCAGCAGCGGGGCGCTGACCGCCACCAGCGCCACCAGCCACAGCGCCGAGAACACGCTGGCCAGCGGCGTGCGCGCGCCGGCCTCGAAGTTCGGCACCGAGCGGTTGAGCGAGCCGCACGAGATATAGCCTGAAAAGAAGCCGCCCGCGATATTGGACAGGCCCTGGCCGATGAACTCGCGGTTGGCGTCGATATGCTGGCCCGAGCGCAGCGCCACCGCCTTGGCGATCGAGATCGACTGGCCCAGCGCGACGATGGTCAGCGCCGAGGCGATGCCCAGCAGGTCGGGCAGCTTGCGCCAGTCCACATCGGGAAGGTGGAAGCGCGGCAGCGCCGACGGGATCGGTCCGACCACGTTGACATGGTGGGCGCCGCCCGCGCCGGACTGGTTCAGCAGCAGCGCTACGCCGTAGCCGGCCAGCAGCCCCAGCAGCATGAACGGCAGCCGCCGCCACAGCCGCTTGCACAGCAGCGTCACCACCAGCGTGACCGCGCCTACGGTGGCCGCGCCCCAGTTGATGGTGCCGATGTTCTCGAACAGGTGGCGCAACACGCCGAACGCACTGGTGCCGGTCGGCACCGCCAGCCCGAACAGGTCCTTGAGCGCATACAGGCCGATCAGCGTCGCGGCGCCGCAGGTGAAGCCGAGCAACACCGACGGTGAAATAAAGTTGGCCAGCGTGCCAAGCCGCAACGTGCCCACGGCGAGCTGCATCACGCCCACCACGATGGTGACGGCCAGCGCCAGCCCGATATAGGCCGGGCTGCCGGCAAACGCAAGCGGGCTCAGCATCGCGAACAATGCCAGCGAATTGGCGTTGGTCGGCCCCGACATCACGTGCCAGCTCGAACCGAACAGCGCCGCCACGATGCACGGCACCACCGCGCTGTAGATGCCGTATTGCGGCGGCAGGCCGGCCAGCGTGGCAAAGGCCACGCCCTGCGGCAGCACCAGCACGGCGCCGAGCAGGCCGGCCACCAGGTCGGCGCGCAGCGTGGTCTTGTCGACGCGCTGGCTCCATGGAAACAGGCGCGGCAGGAGGGATCCGGGACGGGACGCGGGCATCGGCAATGAAGGGCAGGCTCAGCCGGCCTCGCTGCCGCGTGCAGGCGGTGGCGAGGCAACGGATTCGGGCGGGGTGGATTCAGGCAGGTTCGGCTGCGGCGCCAGCACGGCCAGCATGGCGTCGAGCGCGCGGTAGACCTCGGTCAGCCGCTCGGGGCCAAGCCGCTGCGCCAGCTCCTGGTAGCGTGCATCGACCAGCGGTTCCATTTGCACGATGATGGCGCGCGCCGACGGCGTCAGGCTTACCAGCTGGCGGCGCTGGTCGGTGGCAGAGCGGGTCCGTTCGACCAGCCCGGCGTCTTCCATGCCGCCCAGCATGCGGGTCAGGCTGGGGCTCAGGATCAGGCAGGCATCGGCCAGCTGGTTCGGCTCCATCGGCTCACGCTCGTTGAGCGTGCGCATCACGCGCCATTGCTGCTCGGTGATGCCGAATTGCCGCAGGATCGGGCGAAAGCCGGCCAGCAATGTCTCGCGCGCTTGCAGCAGCAGGTGAGGAAGGTTGCGGTGGCGGAACATGGCCTGGCGGGTGTGGCTCATGCCCGCAGTGTAGCGGGCGCGGCGCCGCGCGGCGAGCGGGGCTTGTCCGGACCTGCCTGAACCTGCGCGCGGCGCCAGCGGCGCGTTCAGCCGCAGCCGAGCGTGGCGACCACTGGCGTGTGGTCCGACGGCTGCTCCCATGTGCGCGGCGCGCGGTCGATCACGCAGGCGCTGCAGCCGCTGGCCAATGCCGGCGACAGCAGGATGTGGTCGATGCGCAGGCCCGCATTGCGGCGGAATGCCATCATGCGGTAGTCCCACCATGAGAAGGCCTTCTCGGGCTGCTCGAACTGGCGGAACGCATCCGCCAGGCCGAGTTCCACCAGCGCGGCAAATGCGGCGCGTTCCTGTGGCGAGACCAGGTTCTGGCCTTCCCATTTCTTGGGGTCGTGCACGTCGCGGTCTTCCGGCGCGATATTGAAGTCGCCCAGCAGCGCCAGCTTCGGGTAGCGCTTCATCTCTTCGCGCAGCCAGGCCGTCATCGCATCCAGCCACTTGAGCTTGTAGACGAACTTGTCCGAGTCCAGCGCCTGCCCGTTGGGAAAGTAGGCGCAGACCAGCCGCACGTCGCCATAAGTGGCCGCGATCACGCGCTGCTGCGCGTCCTCGAAGCCGGGGATGTTGCGCACCACGTCGGTGGGGCCGGGCATGCTGGCGTCGCGGGCGAGGATGGCCACGCCGTTGTATGTCTTCTGCCCGGTGTAGATGCTGTGGAAGCCCGCGTTCTCCAGCTCGGCCAGCGGGTACTTGTCGTCCGGCAGCTTCAGTTCCTGCAGGCACAGCGCGTCAATCGGCGCGCCGGCCTGGTCCTGCTCGGCCAGCCATTGCAGCACCTGCGGCAGGCGCACCTTGAGCGAGTTGACGTTCCAGCTGGCAATGCGAAGCAGGCCGCTGGCGGGCAGGGCGGCCGCGCTCATGCTGCCATCCCGCCGTGGCGCAGCAGCGCGTCGATCTGCGGCGCGCGGCCGCGGAATGCGACAAACGAGTCCATCGCCGGACGGCTGCCGCCCACCGACAGGATCTCGCGCTGGTAGCGCGCACCGGTCTCGCTGTCGAGCACGCTGCCCGACAGCTGCGCGGCTTCTTCGAACGCCGCGTACACGTCGGCCGACAGCACCTCGGCCCACTTGTAGCTGTAGTAGCCCGCCGCATAGCCGCCGGCGAAGATATGGCTGAAGGTGTTCGGCCAGCGCGACAGCGGATGCTGCGGCACCACGTGCACGCGGTCGTTGATCTGGCGCGACAGGTCCAGCACCGAGGTGGCGCCGGCCGGGTCGAAGTCAGTATGCAGGTGCATGTCGAACGACGAGAACACGATCTGCCGCAGCGTCATCATGCCGTTCTGGAAGTTCTTGGCGGCCAGCATGCGGTCGAACAGCGCGCGCGGCAGCGGCTCGCCGGTGTCGATGTGCTGCGTCATGCCGGTCAGCACTTCGTACTCCCAGCAGAAGTTCTCCATGAACTGCGACGGCAGCTCCACCGCATCCCATTCCACGCCGTTGATGCCCGACACGCCCAGCTCGCCCACCTGCGTCAGCATGTGGTGCAGGCCGTGGCCGAACTCATGGAACAGGGTGATCACTTCATCGTGCGTGAACAGCGCGGGCTTGCCGCCCACCGGCGCCGAGAAGTTGCAGGTCAGGTAGGCCACCGGCGTCTGCACGCCGCCTTGCTCCAGCACCTTGCGGCCGCGCGCGTCGTCCATCCAGGCGCCGCCGCGCTTGCCTTCGCGCGCGTACAGGTCGATGTAGAACTGGGCCAGCAGCGTGCCGTCGGCGGTGGTGACGCGGAAGAAGCGTGCGTCCTGGTGCCAGGTCTGCGCCTGCTCGGGCTCGATGCGCACCGAGAACAGCTTTTGCACCACGCCGAAGAGGCCCTCGAGCACCTTCGCTTCCGGGAAGTACTGCTTGACCTCATGCTCGGAGAACGCATAGCGCTGCTGGCGCAGCTTCTCCGAGGCATAGGCGACATCCCACGGCGCCAGTTCAGGCAGTCCCAGCTCCGCCGCGGCAAAGGCCTTCATTTCAGCCCAGTCCTTCTCGGCGTAGGGGCGCGCCTTGACGGCGAGCTCGTCGAGGAACTTCAGCACCTCGGCCGGCGATTCAGCCATCTTCGGCACCAGCGAGACTTCGCCATAGCACTGGTAGCCCAGCATCTGCGCCTCTTCGCGGCGCAGGGCCAGCTGCTCGCGCATATTGGCGGTGTTGTCCCAGTCGGCCTGGCCCTGGCCATGCTGCGGGCCCAGTTCCGAGGCGCGCGTGACATTGGCTTCATACAGGGTCTGGCGCAGCGCGCGGTCGTCCGCGTACTGCAGCACAGGGAAGTAGGACGGGAAGTGCAGGGTGAATTTCCAGCCGGCCTTGCCATCCTTATCGGCGGCATGGCGGGCGGCCTCCTTTGCGTCGTCGGGCAGTCCGGACAGGCGGGCCTCGTCCTCGACATGCAGCGCGTAGGCGTTGGTGGCATCCAGCACGTGGTCAGAGAAGGCCTTGGACAGCTGGGCCTGCTGCTCCTGGATTTCGGCGAAACGCGGCTTCTTGTCCTCAGGCAGCTCGGCACCGCCCAGGCGGAAGCCGCGCAGTTCGTTTTCGATCAGCTGGTGGCGCGCCGCGCTCATGCCGGCGAACTCCGGGCTGGCGGCCAGCGCCTTGTACTTGTCGTACAGCGCCAGGCTCTGGCCGAGCGAGGACCAGAACTCGGTCATGCGCGGCAGGTTCTCGGCGTGCGCGCGGCGCAGTTCGGGCGTATCGGCCACGGCGCTCAGGTGGCTGACTACGCCCCAGGCGCGGCCCAATGGCTCGGTGGCCGCTTCCAGCGCCTGCACGGCATTGGCCCAGTCGGCGGGAGTGGCCGGATCTTCGGCGCGGGCGACGGCCTGCTGTGCGCGTTCCAGCAGCACGTCCAGTGCCGGGCTGATGTGCTCGGGCCGGATCTCGGCAAAGCGGGGCAGGTCGGAAAAGTCCAGCAGAGGATTGGTAGCGTTGGCAGCTTGGTCCATGGCGTGTTCTCGGTTGGCTGGCCTCGATCGGGCTATATTCCCGCAGATGGGGCCGGGGCGCCGGATTTTCCAGAGCCCCGGGTGGCGTATCGTGCGCGGCCTCAGCCGGCGGCACGCTCGGCGGCTTCCAGCGTATTGACCAGCAGCATGGTGATGGTCATCGGGCCGACTCCGCCCGGCACCGGCGTGACGTAGCCGGCGACCTCACGCACCCCGGCGAAGTCGACGTCGCCGCAGAGCTTGCCGTTATCGTCGCGGTTCATGCCCACGTCGATCACCACCGCGCCCGGCTTGACCATGTCGGCCGTCACCAGGTTGCGCTTGCCGACCGCGGCCACCACCACATCCGCGTCGCGGGTGTGGGCGCCGATGTCGCGCGTCTTGCTGTTGCAGATGGTGACGGTGGCGCCAGCCTGCAGCAGCAGCATCGCCATCGGCTTGCCGACGATATTGGAGGCGCCCACCACCACGGCGCGGGCGCCGCGCAGCGGGAACTGGATCGATTCCAGCATCTTCATGCAGCCGTAGGGCGTGCAGGGGCGGAACAGCGGGGCGCCGGTCATCAGCGCGCCGGCATTGGCCACGTGGAAGCCGTCGACATCCTTTTCCGGCGCGATCGCTTCAAGCACCTTGTGGCTGTCGATATGCTTGGGCAGGGGCAGCTGCACCAGGATGCCATGGATGTTCGGGTCCTGGTTCAGTGCGTCGATGCGGGCCAGCAGTTCCGCCTCCGACAGGTCGGCCGGGTAGCGGTCGAGCGAGGAATGAAAGCCGTTGTCCTGGCAGGCCTTGACCTTGTTGCGTACGTAGACCTGGCTGGCCGGGTCTTCGCCGACCAGGATCACGGCCAGGCCGGGCCGGTGGCCACGCTCGGTCAGGCGGGCGGCGCGCAGGGCGGCTTCGGAGCGGATGTGTTTGGCAAGGGCGTTGCCGTCGATCAGTTGGGCAGGCATGGAGGCAGGGCGGGTTCGTGGCCGGGAGGTGGAGGCGCCGCCGCGCGCCGGAGCGCGGGTTGGGCCAAAGCCGGAATTATAAAGGTTGCGTGGGGCTTGCCGCACGGAGCTTGACCGGGTGCAAGGGCCGGGCGGGGGCAGCGCTGGTAGCATCGGCCGCATGCACACCGCGCTGCCGTCCCTTCTGTCTCACCCCTTGCTGCTGTTGCTGTCCCTGGCGGGGCTGCTGTGGGCGCTGACGCGCCGGCCCTGGCGGCTGTTGCGGCGCAATGCGCTGCAGAACGCCTGGCTGGGTGCGATGGTGCTGGTGGCGTTGCTGTGGACGTTGCGCGCCACGCTGGTCGGCGGGCTGGTGATTCAGTTGCTCGGCGCCACGCTGATGGTGACGCTGTTCGGGCTGCCGCTGGCGCTGCTGTCGCTGTTCGTGGTGGACGTGGTGTCGCTGTTCGGGCTCGAATACCTGGCCGGGCATGGCTGGGCCCAGTTCGACTGGCCCTCGCTGTGGGTGCGCTACGTCTGGCTGGCGCTGCTGCCGGCGCTGATCTCCGCGGCGCTGCAGGCAATGATGCGGCGCCTGCTGCCGCGGCATCCGTTCGTCTTTATCCTGGGGCACGGCTATTTCACGGCCGGGCTGGCCGCGCTGGGCGCCAGCGCGGCGGAGGCCGGCTGGCGCCACCTGACGGCGCCGGGCCTGCCATGGAGCGTTGCCGATACCCTGACGGCAGCCATCATCCTGGCGTTTGGCGAGGCCTTCCTGACCGGCATGCTGGTGGCGATTTTTGTGGTCTATCGGCCACAGTGGGTTGTCACGTTCCGGGACGAGGAATACCTGGACCGCTGACGGGACTGAGGGGATGCAGGGGCGGCGCCGGACGGCGCGCGGAGAGGGCGGCCGGTGCGGCCCGCGGGCCGCACCGGGTCAGGCAGAGGCAGGCGCCGGCCGCTCAGCTGTTGCGCGACAGTGCCAGGCGCAGCAGGTCGGCGACGGTGTTGACGTTGAGCTTTTCCATGATGTTGGCGCGGTGCGCCTCCACGGTCTTGATGGAAATGCCCAGGTCGTCGGCGATCTGCTTGTTCAGGCGGCCGGCCACGATGCGCTCCAGCACCTGCTGTTCACGCGTGGTCAGCTTGCCCAGCAGGTCCTTGGCGGCGCGCTGCTCGCGTGCGGCGGAATGGTCGGTGCGGGCCTTGGCCAGCATGCGCTCGACCAGTGCGCGCAGCTCGGACTCATCGAAGGGCTTTTCAATGAAGTCGATGGCGCCGCGCTTCATCGTCGACACCGCCATCGGCACGTCGCCATGGCCGGTGATAAAGACGATGGGAATGTCGATCTGCTCGGCCAGCATGCGCTCCTGCAGTTCCGGGCCGCTCATGCCGGGCATGCGCACGTCGAGGATCAGGCACGACACCTGGCTGGCATCGTAGGCGGCGAGGAACTGCTCGGCGCTGGTGAAGCTGCGCACCTGATAGCCATTGCCCTCCAGCAGCCAGGTCAGCGAGTCGCGCATGGCTTCATCGTCGTCGACGATGAACACGGTCTCGCCGCGGTGGGGCGTGGGGTTTGGCGTTGCGGTCATGTAGTCTCCTCGGGACAACAATTCATTGCTGCGAAGTGTAACCGGCAGCGGCCCTCTGTGGCGAGACAGGCCCCCCACATCCGTGGGGAAACGGGGCGGGCCGGCTTTTTATGGGAATCCTTGGGTACGCCCGGGGCGAAGGCTCCGGCAACGGGGCCTGTGGTTCGGCTTAATGTTCGGCCAGCGCCGACTGCAGCGGCAGCATGATCTTAAATGTACATCCGATGCCGTCGACATTGTTCTCGACCCACAGCCGGCCCTGATGCGACTCGATGATCGAGCGGCAGATGTTCAGGCCCATGCCCATGCCGTCGGACTTGGTGCTGAAGAAGGGCTCGAACAGGCGCTCCTTGGTGGCTTCGTCCACGCCCGGGCCCTGGTCGATCACGTCGATATGGACGTTGTCGCCGATCTCGCCCGGCTCCACCCGCGCGTGCAGCCGCACCACCCCGCCGGCGCGCAGGGCGGGCAGGCCAGCCATGGCCTCGACCGCGTTCTTGAGCAGGTTCACCAGCACCTGCTCGATCAGCACCGGGTCGACATAGACCGTCAGCGGCGGGGTTGGCAGGCGGGTCAGGATGGTGACGCGGCGGCGCGTGGCCTCCAGGTCGGCCAGGCCTACCGCGTCGGCGACGATGTCGTGCAGCGCGGCCTCGCGCCGCTGCGGCTGGCTGCGCTTCACGAAGCCGCGGATGCGGCTGATGATGGTGCCGGCGCGCACCGCCTGGGCCGAGGTTTTCTCCAGCACCGGGATCAGGTCCTCCGGCGTGCTGCGGCCCGAATGCAGCCGCGCCACCGCGCCCATGCAGTAGTTGTTGATGGCCGCCAGCGGCTGGTTCAGCTCATGCGCCAGCGACGAGGCCATCTCGCCCATGGTGGTCAGGCGGCTGGTGAACTGCAGGCGCTCTTCATGCTGGCGCGCCATTTCCTCGGCGGCCTTGCGCACGGTGATGTCGGTGGCGATCTGCATCTGCGCGAGGTGGCCGTCGACCCACTGGATATAGCGGCGGCGCACTTCGAACCATTTCTGCATGTCCGGCACGAACACTTCGCGCGCATCCGATGCGTACGGCATCAGCTCGGATGCCGGCAGGCCGGCATAGGCGTCGACATAGTCGGTGTTGTCGCTGGAGACCTGGTCCTTGTCGAGGTCGTCGCCGGCCAGCTTCAGGTGGCCCTCGGCCTCCCAGCCGAACAGCTGGCGGTAATAGCGGTTGGCAAAGAGCAGTTCCGCCTTGTCGGTGGCCAGCACCGACACCGCTGCGTCCAGGCTTTCCAGCACCGTGGTGAAGCGGTCATGCGCGGCGGCCAGTTCCTCGCGCGCGCGCTTGGGCTCGGTGATGTCCGTCATCGAGCTCATCCAGCCGGTATGGCGGCCGCGGCTGTCCACCAGCGGCGACACATACATGCGCGCATAGAAGCTGCTGCCGTCGCGGCGCATCACGCGCATCTCATAGCCGCCGGCGGGCGATTTGCCCTGCAGGGTCAGGTCGATCTGCTTCTGCATCTCCTGCTGGTCGTTGGGCGGCCAGTAGGGGAAGGGCGGCAGGCGCCCGACCAGGTCGTTCTCCTGCCAGCCGGTCATGCGGCAGAAGGCCGGGTTGACATAGGTGATGCGGCCGTTCAGGTCGAGCGCGCGCAGGCCGATCAGCATCGAGTTTTCCATCGCGCGCCGGAACGAGGTCTCGGCCAGCAGCGCGCGCTGCGCTTCGGAGCGGCGGCTGGTGTGGCGCCACATGCTCCACAGGCTCCACAGCAGGAAGCACGACAGCCCCACCACCAGCCACAGCAGCATGTTGTTGGGCAGGTTCGACGCCGGCGGGTAGGCATCGGCGCGCAGCGACAGCGAGTGGCCCGGCGGATCCAGCAACACTTCATACGACAGCGCATTGCCCGGCACCGGCCGCAATGAGGTGCTGGCGCGGGTCTGGTTGTTCTTGTCGATCAGCGAGAAGCGGTAGCGCTCGGTCAGCTCGGGCGGCAGCAGGTGCGTCAGGATGCCGTTGATCGAGTACAGCGCGCCGAGCGTGCCGAGGAACTCGTTGTCGCGCACGATCGGCACTTCCATCAGCATGAAGCTGTCGCCGCGCTCGTTGACCAGCGGGCGCGAATAGACCACGCGCTGGGTCTCGCGCGCGGCGTCGAAGGTGTCGAGCACTTCCGGTTCGAGCGGCTGGTCATGGTTCTCGCGCAGGCGGCTGGCGAATTCCGAGGTCGATGGCAGCGACCAGCGGCCGCGCTTGGTGGCATCGAGCCAGTTGATGAAGACGATCTCGGGATTTTCGCGCAGGATTTCCTGTGCCGCGGTGCGGTAGGCGCCTTGATCAAGCTGCGCGGCGGCGATGTCGCGTGCCAGCGAGGCCAGCTGGTCCTGGTTGCTGAGCAGCGACAGGCGCACGCGCTGCTGTGCCCAGGCGGCGTCGCGGTACAGGGCGTCGCGCTGCTGCTGGCGCTCGGTCTCGTGCAGGGACCACAGGATCACGCCCATGGCCACCGTGAATAGTACGATGGCAACCAGCGGGATGAACATGAACCAGCTGGTGGCCACCAGGTTGCGCCAGCGCAGCCACCACAGCCCGCGCGGTGCGGCCACGGGGGCGCCGTCGTCGGGGCCCAGCGCCTCGATCGGCCCTAGTCCGGCCGCCGGCGAAGGGGCGTGCGCGGGATCGCCTCCGGCCGCCTTGGCTGACCCCGACGCGTCGGGAGGAAGCATGGCTGCACGCAGGCTGGAAAGGAGTCGGTCGAAAAACGGCATGGGAGGGATTGACGGCTGACCGACCAGTGTACCGAGATTATTGCAGTGCGTCGCTTGGGGAAAGCGCCAATGAAAACATTGCCGCTGTGGCCGGCGCGGGCAGGCTTGCGGCACATGGCGGGCCGGCCCGGTGGTGATTCTTGGTGCACCGCCGCATAATTCCACATTATAAAAAACGATACCGCAATTTGAAAATTTCACTTGTATTGGACTTTGGGCTTCCATAGAATCGGTCCGACCCAAGATGCGGGCGGTAGCCATGCGCCTGCCGCGCGGAGAGACCGGAACAGGTTTCCCGGCGGTGCTCCGATGCAAGGCGTCATGGCGCCGGATCCGCAAGTCGGTGCGAGTCATACGTAAAGTTGTGTCCCGGCGCTGCCAGCGCGGGCGCGGAAGCAAAGAATTCACCCAGGAGACAGTCATGTCCGCCGTACCAGAGCAGATTCTCGGCGCCTCGAGCGCCAACGACGCCGATCCCCAGGAAACCCATGAATGGCTCGACGCCCTGCAGGGCGTCCTGGCCGCCGAAGGTCCGGCGCGCGCCGCTTTCCTGATCGACAAACAGATCGAATACGCACGCGTGAACGGCGTCACCCAGCCGTTCCACGCCGAGACGCAGTACATCAACACGATTCCGGTCGAGCAGCAGGCCCGCATTCCCGGCGACCAGGACATCGAGCACCGCATCCGCTCATACACCCGCTGGAACGCCATGGCGATGGTGCTGCGCGCCAACAAGCACACCAATGTCGGCGGCCACATCTCGTCGTTTGCCTCGGCGGCCACGCTGTATGACGTCGGCTACAACCACTTCTGGCGCGCCCCGTCGGAAGCCAGCGGCGGCGACCTGGTCTTCGTGCAGGGCCATTCGGCTCCGGGCGTGTATTCGCGCGCCTTCCTGCTCGGCCGCCTGACCCAGGACCAGCTCGACAACTTCCGCCAGGAAGTGGACGGCAAGGGCATCTCGTCCTACCCGCACCCGTGGCTGATGCCGGACTTCTGGCAGTTCCCGACGGTGTCGATGGGCCTGGGCCCGATCATGGCCATCTACCAGGCCCGCTTCATGAAGTACCTGGACAGCCGCGGCCTGGCCAAGGCCGGCGACCGCAAGGTCTGGGCCTTCCTGGGCGACGGCGAGACCGACGAGCCGGAATCGCTGGGCGCGATCGGCATGGCCGGCCGCGAGAAGCTCGACAACCTGGTCTTCGTCATCAACTGCAACCTGCAGCGCCTGGACGGCCCGGTGCGCGGCAATGGCAAGATCATCCAGGAGCTGGAGTCCGAATTCCGCGGTGCCGGCTGGAACGTGATCAAGGTGGTGTGGGGCAGCAAGTGGGATTCCCTTCTGGCGCGCGACACCAAGGGCCTGCTGATGAAGCGCATGATGGAATGCGTGGACGGCGAGTACCAGACCATGAAGGCCAAGGACGGCGCCTACGTCCGGGAGCACTTCTTCAACACGCCTGAACTGAAAGCGATGGTCGCCGACTGGTCCGACGAGGACATCTGGCGCCTGAACCGCGGCGGCCACGACCCGCACAAGATCTACGCCGCCTACAAGTCCGCCAGCGAGCACAAGGGCCAGCCCACGCTGATCCTGGCCAAGACCATCAAGGGTTATGGCATGGGCGACGCCGGCCAGGCCATGAACGTGGCCCACCAGCAGAAGAAGATGCCGGTGGACGCGATCCGCAAGTTCCGCGACCAGTTCAACCTCCCTGTTGCCGACGACCAGCTCGAAGATGTGCCGTACATCACGTTCCCGGAAGGCTCGAAGGAACTGGAATACATGCGCCAGGCGCGCATGAACCTGGGCGGCTACCTGCCGGCCCGCCGCCAGAAGGCCGAGGCGCTGCCGGTGCCGCAACTGGCTGCGTTCGACGCGTTGCTCAAGGCCACCGGCGAAGGCCGCGAAGTGTCCACCACCATGGCCTTCGTGCGGATCCTGAACACCCTGCTGAAAGACAAGCAGATCGGCAAGCACGTGGTGCCCATCGTCCCGGACGAGTCGCGCACCTTCGGCATGGAAGGCCTGTTCCGCCAGGTCGGCATTTGGAACCAGGAAGGCCAGAAGTACGTGCCGGAAGACCATGACCAGCTGATGTTCTACAAGGAATCGCAGACTGGCCAGGTGCTGCAGGAAGGCATCAACGAAGCCGGCGCCATGTGCGACTGGATCGCCGCCGCCACGTCGTACTCGACGCACGGCGTGCAGATGATCCCGTTCTACATCTACTATTCGATGTTCGGCATCCAGCGTATCGGCGACCTGTGCTGGGCCGCTGCCGACATGCGCTCGCGCGGCTTCCTGCTGGGCGGCACCGCCGGCCGCACCACGCTGAACGGCGAAGGCCTGCAGCATGAAGACGGCCACTCGCACGTGTTCCACGCCGCCATCCCGAACTGCATCTCGTACGACCCGACCTTCCAGTACGAGCTGGCAGTGGTCATGCAGGACGGCCTGCGCCGCATGTACGCCGAGCAGGAAGACGTCTACTACTACCTGACGGTGATGAACGAGAACTACGAGCATCCGGAAATGCCGGCTGGCGTAGAGCAGGATATCGTCAAGGGCATGTACCAGTTCCGCAAGGGCGTCGAGAACAGCAACGCGCCGCGCGTGCAGCTGCTGGGCTCGGGCACGATCTTCCGCGAAGTGATCGCCGCTGCTGACCTTCTCAAGAAGGACTGGGGCGTGGAATCGGACCTGTGGGGCTGCCCGAGCTTCACCGAACTGGCCCGCGAAGGCCACGACGTCGAGCGCTTCAACCTGCTGCACCCGACCGAGACCCCGCGCGAATCGCACGTGGCCAAGAGCCTGAAGTCGGCCCGCGGCCCGGTGATCGCCTCCACCGACTACGTGCGCGCCTTTGCCGAGCAGATCCGTCCGTTCGTGCCGCGCCGCTACGTGGTGCTGGGCACCGACGGTTTCGGCCGCTCGGATACGCGCGAGAAGCTGCGCCACTTCTTTGAAGTGGACCGCTACTGGGTCACGCTGGCCGCGCTCAAGGCGCTGGCCGACGAGGGTGCGATCGGCCGCGACAAGGTCGCCGAGGCCATCAAGAAGTACAACCTCGACCCGAACAAGCCCAACCCGATGTCGGTCTGATCCGGCAGCCAGCACCAACCCCCGCAGTACGGCAACGCCGTGCCGCGGGCGCCCCGGCCAGACGCCGGACGGCGCCTTGCGGCATGGCGGCGTGACAGAAGCGGGCGGCGAAGGTAATCTCGCCGCTTGCGGACGTCGCGCGTGCCGGCCTGCCCAGGAGACACTGAATGAGTCAAGCGATTGAAATCAAGGTGCCGGATATCGGCGACTATGACGCCGTTCCCGTCATTGAAGTGCATGTGAAACCCGGCGACAGCATCAACGCGGAAGACGCGCTGGTGACGCTGGAGTCGGACAAGGCCACCATGGACGTGCCCTCGCCGCAGGGCGGCGTGGTCAAGGACGTCAGGATCAAGGTTGGCGACAACGTTGCCGAAGGCTCGGTGCTGGTGATGCTGGAGCCGGCCGGCCAGGCCGCTGCTGCGCCCGCGCCTGCAGCCGCACCGGCGCCTGCCGCCGCTGCACCGGCGCCGGCACCCGCCGCAGCGCCTACGCCGGCCCCGGCCCCGGCCGCAGCGCCGGCTGGCGGTGGCGGCATCATCGAGGTGAAGGTGCCTGATATCGGCGACTACGACGCCGTGCCGGTCATCGAAGTCCACGTCAAGGTGGGCGACACCATCAACGCCGAAGACGCCGTGGTGACGCTGGAGTCCGACAAGGCCACCATGGACGTGCCGTCGCCGCAAGGCGGCGTGGTCAAGGAAGTCAAGGTCAAGGTCGGCGACAACGTCGCCCAGGGCACGCTGCTGCTGATCCTGGAAGGCGCGGCCGCAGCGGCCGCCCCCGCCGCTGCGGCCGCGGCACCGGCTCCGGCGGCCAGCGCGCCCGCACCGGCCCCCGCAGCCGCCCCGGCTCCGGCCGCAGCGCCTGCTGCCGCGCCGGCCGCCGCTGGCGCAACCGGCAAGGCCGCCCACGCCAGCCCCTCGGTGCGCAAGTTCGCACGCGAGCTGGGCGTGGACGTGTCGCGCGTGCCGGGCACCGGCCCCAAGGGCCGTATCACCCAGGAAGACGTGCAGAGCTACGTCAAGGGCGTGATGACCGGCCAGGCCGCCGCGCCCGCGCAGGCCGCCGCGGCTGGCGCCGGTGGTGGCGAGCTCGGCCTGCTGCCGTGGCCGAAGGTCGATTTCACCCGCTTTGGCGAGGTCGAAAGCAAGGCCCTGTCGCGCATCAAGAAGATCTCGGGCGCCAACCTGCACCGCAACTGGGTCATGATCCCGCACGTCACCAACCATGACGAAGCGGACATCACCGAACTGGAAGCTTTCCGCGTCCAGCTGAACAAGGAAAACGAGAAGGCCGGCATCAAGGTGACGATGCTCGCGTTCATGATCAAGGCCACGGTGGCGGCGCTGAAGAAGTTCCCGAACTTCAATGCCTCGCTGGACGGTGACAACCTGGTGCTGAAGAAGTACTTCAACATCGGTTTCGCCGCCGACACCCCGAACGGCCTGGTCGTGCCGGTGATCAAGGACGCCGACAAGAAGGGCGTGCTCGAGATCAGCCAGGAGATGAACGAGCTGGCCAAGCTGGCGCGCGACGGCAAGCTCAAGCCGGACCAGATGCAGGGTGGCTGCTTCTCGATCTCGTCGCTGGGCGGCATTGGCGGCACGTACTTCACGCCAATCATAAATGCGCCGGAAGTGGCCATCATGGGCGTGTGCAAGTCGTACCAGAAGCCCGTGTGGGACGGCAAGCAGTTCGTGCCGCGCCTGACGCTGCCGCTGTCGCTGTCGTGGGACCACCGCGTCATCGACGGTGCCGAGGCCGCGCGCTTCAACACGTACTTCGGGCAACTGCTGGCGGATTTCCGCCGGATCCTGCTGTAAGCGGGGTTGCGCCGGGCGGGCTGGCCGATGGCCTGGCCTGCCCGGCGCACCACGCGCAACCGGGAGCGAGCCATGACTACCTGTGTGGTCGTCAGGAAGGGCGCCGAGGTGGCCATCGCGGCAGATGCGCTGGTCACCTTTGGCGACACGCGTCTGTCGCGCGCCTACGAGCGCAACCAGAAGGTGTTCCCGGTGGGCGACGGCTTTATCGCCCTGGCCGGGACCACTGCGCACTTTCCGGTCATGCGCACGCTGCTGGCGGGGCTGGGTGAAGAGTGCCGGCTGGGCTCGCGCGATGACGTGTTCCGCACCTTCCTGAAGGTGCATGAGAAGCTGAAGTCGGACTATTTCGTCAACACCAAGGAAGACGAGGACGATCCCTACGAGTCGTCGCAGATCGTATGCCTGATCGCCAATCCGGCTGGCATCTTCGGCGTCTACTCGTACCGCGAGGTGTTTTCGTTCGACCGCTTCTGGGGTATCGGCTCGGGCCGCAACTACGCACTGGGCGCGATGCATGCGGTCTATGACCGGCCGGACCTGGATGCGGGCGAGATCGCGCGTATCGGCGTCGATGCGGGCGTGGAGTTCGACAAGAGTTCGGCTGGGCCGATCGAGGTGCACACCGTGCGGCTGCACGAGGGTGACGCTGCGCCGGCACCGGCGACTGGCGGTACCACGAGCGGCAATCCGGCAACCGGTAATACTGCACCCGACAGCGCGGCAACCAACAACGACGGCGCGCCCTGAAGCCGAGAGGCGGGCGCGCATAGAGGAGCAAACATGAGTGTGATCGAAGTCAAGGTGCCGGATATCGGCGATTTCGACGCGGTGGAAGTGATCGAGGTGCTGGTCAAGGCCGGCGACACGGTCGAGGTGGAACAGTCCCTGATCGTGCTGGAATCCGACAAGGCCAGCATGGACGTGCCGTCGTCGGCCGCCGGCAAGGTGGTCGAGGTCAGGGTCAAGGTCGGCGACAAGGTCGGCCAGGGTGCGGTGATCTGCACCATCGAGGCCCAGCAGGCCGCGGCCGCCCCGGCGCCCGCGCAAGCCCCGGCACCGGCGCAGGCTCCCGCACCCGCACCCGCGGCGGCTGCGGCCCCGGCTCCTGCCGCCGCCAGCCACAGCGGCGGCGCCGATATCCAGTGCGAGATGCTGGTGCTGGGCGCTGGCCCCGGCGGCTACTCGGCCGCCTTCCGCGCCGCGGACCTGGGCATGAACACGGTGCTGGTGGAGCGCTACGGCACCCTGGGCGGCGTCTGCCTGAACGTGGGCTGCATCCCGTCCAAGGCGCTGCTGCACAACGCCGCCGTGATCGATGAAGCCAAGGCGCTGGCTGCCCACGGCATCCTGTTCGGCGAAGCCAAGATCGACCTGGACGGCCTGCGCCACTACAAGAACCAGGTGGTCGGCAAGCTGACCGGCGGCCTGGCCGGCATGGCCAAGGCGCGCAAGGTGCAGGTGGTGCGCGGCGTCGGCAATTTCCTCGACCCGCATCACCTGGAGGTGGAGCTGACTGAGGGCGAGGGCAAGCAGACCACCGGCAAGAAGACCGTGATCCGCTTCGAGAAGGCGATCATCGCCGCCGGCAGCCAGGCGGTGAAGCTGCCTTTCATCCCGGAAGACCCGCGCATCGTCGACTCGACCGGCGCGCTGGAGCTGCCCGAAGTGCCCAACAAGATGCTGGTCATCGGCGGCGGCATCATCGGCCTGGAAATGGCCACGGTGTACAGCACGCTGGGTGCCGACATCGACGTCGTGGAAATGCTCGACGGCCTGATGAACGGCGCTGACCGTGACCTGGTCAAGGTCTGGGAAAAGAAGAACAAGGACCGCTTCGGCAAGGTCATGCTGAAGACCAAGACCGTCGGGGTGGAAGCCAGGCCGGACGGCATCTACGTCAAGTTCGAAGGCGAAGCCGCACCGGCCGAGCCGCAGCGCTATGACCTGGTGCTGGTGTCGGTGGGCCGCTCGCCCAATGGCAAGCGCATCAGCGCCGAGAAGGCCGGCGTTGCCGTGACCGACCGCGGCTTTATCGACGTCGACAATCAGTTGCGCACCAACGTGCCGCATATCTTTGCGATCGGCGATATCGTCGGCCAGCCGATGCTGGCACACAAGGCCGTGCACGAAGCGCACGTTGCCGCAGAAGCCGCGCACGGCGAGAAGGCTTACTTCGACGCCAAGCAGATCCCGTCGGTGGCCTTCACCGATCCGGAAGTGGCCTGGGCCGGCGTGACCGAAGACGAGTGCAAGGAGAAGGGGATCAAGTACAGCAAGGGCGTGTTCCCCTGGGCGGCGTCGGGCCGCGCCATCGCCAACGGCCGCGACGAGGGCTTCACCAAGCTGATCTTCGACGAGGAAACCCATCGCGTGATCGGCGGCGGCATCGTCGGCACGCATGCCGGCGACCTGATCAGCGAAGTCTGCCTGGCGATCGAGATGGGCGCCGATGCGGTGGATATCGGCAAGACCATCCACCCGCACCCGACGCTGGGTGAGTCGATCGGCATGGCGGCGGAGATTTACGAAGGTACGTGCACTGACGTGCCGCCGCCGCGCAAGCGCTGAGCGCCGTTCGCTGCAAGCGAGAAAGCCCGCCTGGCCAGGCGGGTTTTTTCATAGGGAAGTATGCAATTAACCGCCAGGATTTCCCGGCGCCCGCGAGGTCTGGCTGCCACGACCGATTGCGTCGCGGCCAGGGTGCCGATTGCGACAGAACCGGGGCAAGACCCTCGATGCCTATACTGAACTCAGTCGACATGCATCCCAAGGCAAGCGAGGGCGGCGCTGCATATTCGCACACGGCCGATCGCTTGCCGGATGCCTGCTGGCGGGATCCGGTGGCCCCCCCGGTGGCTACCGCTTAGCTGACAAGGAGGCACGACGTGTTCAGGCATCTTCTTGTTGCCGTAGACGGCTCCGCTCTGGCCGAAGCGGCCTTTCGCAAGGCACTGGCGTTTGCGCAGGAGACGCAGGCCAGCATTACGGCGGTGCGCGCCTGCCCAGATTTCCACATCACGACTTACCATACCGAAATGCTCACCGACACCCGGGAGCAGTTCGAAGAGGCGGTCCTCGAGGACGCATCGAAATACCTCGACGGCATCGCGCGAGAGGCCGCCGCGGCAGGCGTGCCCTGTGACACCAGCAGCGTGGTCGACGATCACCCCTACGATGCCATCATCAAGGCTGCCGAAGAAAAGGATTGTGACCTGATTGTCATGGCGTCTCATGGACGCAGCGGTGTGAAGGGGCTGTTGATCGGCAGCGAAACCCTGAAGGTACTGACCCACAGCAAGATTCCCGTGCTGGTATATCGCTAAACGTCGCGTGAATGGGTCGCCGGCATCGATGACGCCGGACACGTTCGTGACGCCACCATGGTGCCTGTGACGGGCGCCATAAAGGATCCGCCATGAGCACACGCCGCTATGTCGTGATGATCGACCAGCCCAGGGACGTTGCCGACGAGCAGATGGCAGAGTACATCAAGCATGCCATCGCCGGCTGGGGTGCCGGATTGCCCCCGCCTCCGGCGGACAGCCCGTTCTTCGACCTGGATGTGTTGTCGGTAACAGTGGTCAGCAAACCGCACAAGGACCATCCATGAAGGATGCGCCTGGCTCAGGCAGCTATCCCGGCCGTTACTGGCATTTCCTGGATGACGGCCGCATGCAGTGCGACCTGTGCCCGCGCCATTGCCGCCTGCATGGCGAGCAGCGCGGCGCTTGCTTCGTGCGCCAGCGGATGGCGCTGACCGCCTATGGCCGCTCGTCCGGCTTCTGTATCGATCCTGTCGAAAAGGAGCCGCTCAACCACTTTTACCCGGGCTCCGCTGTCCTGGGCGGCGGCGGATTCCTGTGCACATCGTGGAATAGGCCGGCATGCAGGCGTGGGGCTCTCCGCCGCTGGTCACTGGGACCAACCTCGTGGAAGGATGAAGAACAAAAAAAAAGCCCGACCTGTAGAGGTCGGGTTTAACGATACCTTTGGACAAGGAGACCGCGGTACCGAGGAGACATCGGCAGACAAGGCAGCGCCGCTCCAGCTCGGTCAGGGCACTACCTTCATCGTTGGCAAAGCACACCGCAAACGCCAGGCGTCGATATGCTTTGCCAACGGACCGGCCGCAGCCGGTCCATCTTCAACGCAGACTGCTATCAGGCAGCCGTCGTCTTCTTCGCCGTGGCCGTACGGGCCGTGGCGCTGGCTTGCTGGGCAGCCTTGGTGGCAGCCGTTGCCGCAGCCTGGAAGTTGGTTTCGGCGATTTCGACCGCTTGCTTGGTCGCCTTCTGCACCGACTCGTAGGCGTTGTTGGCAGCGGAGATCGCCGACTTCACGATGGCCACGGTCGATTCCGAACCGGCCGGGGCGTTCTTGGCGAGGTTCTCGACCAGGGCTTGCACGTTCTTCGAGCCTTCGGCCAGTTGGGCCTCGGCTACCTTGGTGAATTCGCTCTGGGTTTCCGAAGCGATTTCATACAGGTGGCGGGTGTAGGCCAGGGTCTTTTCGGCAACCGGCTGCACGGCTGCGGCCTGGATGGCCAGCAGTTCCTGTGCGTCCTTGGCCGACAGCGCCTTCTTGGCGTTGTCCACGCTTTCTGCGAACGTGGTCTTGACGACCTGCAGGTTCAGCTCGACGAGCTTTTCGACGCCTTCAAACGCCTTGGTGGTCAGGCCGAACAGCGTTTCGAGGTTAGCCTTTTGCGCTGCTGCAACTTGTTCCGGGGTGAGGATCATTGCTGGTCTCCAGTGGTGAACTTCAAGGTCTAGCAAATTAAGCCGCCTAGATGTCAGGGCCGTGACGGCGTTGTGCCCGAATCGGCCAGCCCAGGCGTGTGGGTGGGTCAAGGCGCATTTCTTGTTTGGTGCGCCGCAACAATTCCTATTTTAGAGACGCCGGATTCAATGTCAAGTGGATTTTGTGCGATGCACAAAACAGCGTTGCACGCGATACACGGATGTGGCTGCGCCGCCACCCCGGGGCGCTCCGGCGATGGCCGGGCAGGGGTGCTACTATCGCAGACTGCCCGCGCCCGCACGGCTGGCCGCCGCCGGGGATCCAACAAGACGTGAACAGAACCGCCCAGGCCACCGCCATGCTCGCTTTCTACGCCGACCACTTTGTGCTGCCACTGCCAACCGGGCACCGTTTCCCGATGCGCAAGTACAGCATGCTGCGCGATGCCGTCGCGGCGCAGGTGCCGGGGCTGCGCCTGGTGGAGGCGCCGCGCGCGGGTGACGACGCCTTGTTGCTGGCGCACACGCCCGGGTACGTGCAGGCCGCGTCAGCCGGCACGCTCGACGCGTCGCGCCAGCGCGAAATTGGCTTCCCGTGGTCCGAGGCCATGGTGGAACGCTCGCGGCGCTCCGCTGGCGCCACCATCGAGGCCTGCAGGATGGCGCTGCGCGAAGGCATTGCCGTGAACCTGGCGGGCGGCACCCACCATGCGTATGCCGACAAGGGCGGCGGCTTCTGCGTGTTCAACGATGCCGCCATTGCGGCCCGCGTGCTGCAGCGCGATGGCGCCGTGCGGCGCGTGGCCGTGGTCGACCTGGACGTGCACCAGGGCAATGGCACCGCGTCGATCCTGCAAGGCGATCCGTCCGTGTTCACGCTGTCGCTGCATGGCGAGAAGAACTATCCGTTCCGCAAAGAGGCCAGCGACCTGGACGTCGGCCTGCCGGACGGCTGCGACGACGACACCTATGCGCAGGCGCTGCAGGCGGCGCTGGGCACGCTGTTCAGCCGCTTCGATCCTGAGCTGCTCATCTACCTGGCCGGTGCCGATCCGCATGAGGGCGATCGCCTCGGGCGGCTCAGGCTGACCCTTGCGGGCCTGGCACGGCGCGACCGGCTGGTGTTCGATGCCGCGCATGCGCGCCAGTTGCCGGTGGCGGTGGCGATGGCGGGCGGCTACGGCAACCAGATCGAGGACACTGTTGCGGTCCACGCGCAGACTGTGAGCCTGGCCGCGCAATATCACGCGCGCCATGCACAGGTGGCGCTGGCCTCATGAGCGGGGTGATGGAGCAAGGCGGCGCAGCGGCAGGCGCCCGCGCCACGTTGTGGGTGGCGTCGATGCCGTGGCTGTTCGTGCTGATCTGGAGCACCGGCTTTATCGTCGCCAAATACGGCATGCCGTATGCGGAGCCGATGACCTTTCTGTTCCTGCGCTTTGCCGGCGTGGTGGTGCTGATGGTGCCATTCGTGCTGCTGGCGCGCGTGCCGCTGCCGCGCCTGCCAGGCAAGGCGGAAACAGACTGGCGCGCGGTCGGCCATATCGCCGTCGCCGGGCTGCTGCTGCAGACGGGCTACCTGGGCGGCGTCTGGGCGGCGATCAAGCTTGGCATGCCCGCCGGGGTATCGGCGCTGATCGTTGGCATGCAGCCGATCCTGACCGCGCTGATCGCCACGCGCATGGGTGAGCGCATCGGCGCGCACCAGTGGCTGGGGCTGCTGCTGGGCATTGCCGGCGTGGCGCTGGTGGTGGCCAACAAGCTGGGTGCCAGCGGGCTCACGCCGGCAAGCCTGGCACTGGCGGGTGGCGCCTTGCTCAGCATCACGGTCGGCACGGTCTACCAGAAGCACTTCTGCCCGGTGTTCGACCTGCGCATGGGCTCGGTGATCCAGTTCGCCGCGGCGGCACTTGCGTGCGTGCCGTTCATGTTCCTGTTCGAGACCCGCGCGGTGCAGTGGAGTGCCGCGATGTTTGGTGCCATGGCGTGGTCGGTGGTGGCGCTGTCGATCGGCGCGATCTCGCTGCTGTTCCTGCTGATCCGGCAGGGCGCGGCCACCAAAGTGTCCAGCCTGATGTACCTGACGCCGCCCACTACCGCGGTGATGGCCTGGCTGCTCTTCGGCGAGCGCTTTCCGCCGCTGGCCGCCGCCGGCATGGTGCTCGCGGCGCTTGGGGTCGCACTTGTCATCCGCCGCTAGCCGCGGCGCGTTCGTGTTGCGTATGCGGGATTTCAGAATATTCCTCTCCCCTCTTGTCCCGCCCACGTCTCATGAAACCGCAAGCCGAGTCGCGCAGTGCCTATCCGTACTTCCAGCCGATCACCACGCGTTGGATGGATAACGATGTCTATGGCCACATCAACAACGTTGTCTACTACAGTTACTTTGATACCGTGGTGAATACCTACCTGATCCGGCAGGGCGTGCTCGATGTCACGTCGGGCGACACGATCGGGCTGGTGATCGAGACGCAGTGCAACTACTTCTCGTCGCTCAGCTTCCCCGAGACCGTCGTGGCCGGCCTGCGCGTGACAAGGCTGGGTACGTCGAGCGTGCGCTATGAGGTCGGGCTGTTCAGCGGCGACAACGAGACCGCTGCCGCGCAGGGGCATTTCATCCACGTCTATGTCGATCGCGCCACGCGCCGGCCGGTGCCGTTGCCCGAGCCGCTGCGCGAGGCGTTGCTGCCGTTGGTGATGACCGACGCAGTGACGGGCGGGCAAGGGTAAGGACGGGGCAACTGGAGATGAACAAGATGTCCCACGAGATGCAATTCGGTTCGCAGGATGCCGTGGACTGCGTGGATCGCGCGATCCTGACGCGGCGTTCGGTGCGGGCCTTTCTCGATACGCACGTGCCGCGCCGGACCGTCGAAGAAATACTGGGCGTGGCCAGCCGTGCGCCGTCGGGCACCAATACGCAGCCGTGGCGGGTCTATGTGCTGTCCGGCGAGGCCAAGGCCAAGCTGTGCGCCGATGTGCTGGGCGCCTACGAAGACCCCGAGCGCGACAGCAAATACCTGGAGGAGTATCCGTACTACCCGCGCGAGTGGGCCGATCCCTACTTGTCGCGGCGGCGCAAGGTGGGCTGGGACCTGTACGGGCTGCTTGAGATCAGCCGCGAAGACAAGGCGCGCATGCATGAACAGCACGCGCGCAACTTCCGTTTCTTTGATGCGCCGGTAGGGATGATCTTCACCATCGACCGCATCATGGAGCAGGGCAGCTGGCTGGACTACGGCATGTTCCTGCAAAGCATCATGGTCGCCGCCCGGGCGCGCGGGCTCGATACCTGCCCGCAGGCGGCGTTCACGCAGTTCCACAAGATCATTGGCAGTCACCTGCGGCTGCCGCCGGAGGAAATGGTGGTGTGCGGCATGTCACTGGGTTTTGCCGACCCGGAGGCGATCGAGAACCAACTGACCACGGAACGTGAACCGGTCAGCGGGTTCGCGCGTTTCCTCTCATAGCAAAGTTTGTATCAATGTGTAACGATGAATGCCGATATACAAGGCGATTTCCCTGTATTGGCTGGAGTGTTTCAAAGGGCAGCAAGTTGAACCCGGGTACGCCTGGGGCAAGCCAGAGGCGGTTCGCATGCAAACGTGACCTTTTGGTGGTTTTTTCCGTAATGTGGAAATGTTTGCAAATCGAACTTTAAGGAGCGTCTGTAAGTCTTTAATCTTGCTAACAATTTCTTTCTTTCCTACACTAGCGCCATTCTTATGCGCTGAACGAATCATGTTCCGGTCTGATTCCATTTTTTCCAGATTCTTCGGCTCCGCACCCCTGTCCGCTGTTGCCGCCGCGGTCCTGGTGTCGGTGTCGATGGTCGCGGCGCCCGTGGCCGATGCGGCCACCACGTCCGCAACTACCCAAAAAACATCCAAGAAGCAGGCAACATCGGCTAACGCCGAGAAAAAAAGTGCTTCGAAGAGTTCACGTGGCGCCAAGGTCGCCAAGAGCGAAGCAAGCGGCACGCGCAAAGTGGTGGTGCTGAAGAACGGCAAGCGCCACACCGTCGTGGCCCAGCGCGCGGCACCCGTGCGCGCCGTCTTCACCCCGGCCAAGCCGTCGCTGGGCGAAGCCATGGGCTTGCGCGACACCGATGACGCGCTGGCACTGCGTTCCAGCGTGGCGCTGGTGATGGACCAGAACTCGAACGAGGTGCTGTTCCAGAAGAACGCCAGTGCGGTGCTGCCGATTGCCTCGATCACCAAGCTGATGACCGCGCTGGTGGTGATGGACGCCCGCCTGCCGATGGACGAAGTCCTGACCATCTCCGAAGACGACCGCGACACCGAAAAGCACAGCAGCTCGCGCCTGCGCTTTGGTACGCAGCTGACGCGCCAGGAACTGCTGCTGCTGGCGCTGATGTCGTCCGAGAACCGCGCCGCGTCGGCGCTGGGCCGCAACTACCCGGGCGGCCTGCCGGCCTTTGTGCAGGCGATGAACCGCAAGGCCCGCGAGCTGGGCATGAACGACAGCCACTTCGTCGATTCCAGCGGCCTGTCGAGCAGCAATGTGTCGAGCGCAACGGACCTGGTGCGCATGGTCAACGCGGCGTACCGCAACCCGACCATCCGCGAGTTCTCGACGCAGACCGAGCATGAGGTCAACGTGCTGGGGCGCACCCAGCACTACGTCAGCACCAACCGCCTGGTGCGCGGCGGCAACTGGGAGATCGGCCTGCAGAAGACCGGCTTTATCTCCGAAGCCGGCCAGTGCCTGGTGATGCAGGCCAAGGTCCAGGGCCGCAACGTGGTGATGGTGTTCCTGGACTCGGCCGGCAAGCTGTCGCGCTTTGCCGATGCCAACCGCGTCAAGGACTGGCTGGAGCATGCGCCGTCGCCATCGTCCCCGCCGCGTGGCTTCCCGTCGTCGCCGAACCTGACGCAGGCCCCGGGCGGCGCGCACGCGATCCTGGCCGCGCAGCAGTCGCGCGGCATCTGATACGGAACGCCTGTCCAGAAAAAAAACGCGCCGTGCTACGGCGCGTTTTTCTTTCAGGCGGCCACAGCCGTCAGAGCAGCTTGCCGGGGTTCATGATGCCGGCCGGGTCGAACACGGCCTTGATCTCGCGCATCAGCCGCAGTTCCAGCGGGTCCTTCATGGCCAGGAAGGCATGGCGCTTGAGCTGGCCGATGCCATGCTCGGCACTGATGCTGCCGCCGTAGCGCATCACTTCGTCCAGCACCGCGTCGGTCACCGCATCGCCTTGCGTGGCCGCCCAGTCCTTGGGCGCGCCGGCTGGGCGCGACAGGTTGTAGTGCAGGTTGCCGTCGCCGAAGTGCCCGAAGATAAAGGGCCGGATGGCGGGATCGAGCACGCGCAGCCGCGTTTCCATCGAGGTCATGAAGGCCGGGATCTGCTCGATCGGCAGCGAGATGTCGTGCTTCAGGTGCGGGCCGTCGGCGCGCTGTGCTTCAGAGATTTCCTCGCGCAGTTTCCACAGCGCCTGCAATTGTGCGAGCGAGGCAGACACGGCGGCGTCGAGGCACAGCTCGCGCTCCAGCGCCTCGCCGATGACGCGTTCGAGCAGCGCGTTAAGTGCCGCTTCATCGGTGGTGTCGGCCAGCTCCACCAGCACATAGGCGGGGTAGCGTTGCGCAAACGGTTCCTGCACTCCTTCCGCGTGCGTGAGCACCAGGTCCAGGCAGTCGCCGGTAAAGAATTCGAAGGCCTGCAGGCGTGCGCCGCATTGCGCGAACAGCAGCTCATAGAGTGCCAGCGACTGCGCCGGCGAGGCCACCGCCGCCAGCACCACGCTGCGCGTGTCGGTGCGCGGGAACAGCCGCAGCGCGGCCGCGGTGATCACGCCGAGCGTGCCTTCGGAGCCAATCAGCAGCTGCTTCAGGTCATAGCCGGTATTGTCCTTGCGCAGCGTGCGCAGGCCGTGGAAGACCTCGCCATTGGGCAGCACCGCTTCCACGCCCAGCACCAGCTCGCGCGCCATGCCATAGCGCACCACGTTCACGCCGCCGGCATTGGTCGCAAGGTTGCCGCCGATCTGGCACGAGTCTTCGGCCGCCAGCGACAGCGGCAGCAGCCGGTTGGCGTCCTGCGCCGCGCGGCGCAGGTTGCCGAGGATGCAGCCGGCCTCGGCAACCATGGTGTTGGCGATGGTGTCGAGCGAGCGCACCGCGTTCATGCGATCCAGGCTCAGCACCACGTTCTGCGCCTGCGCATCGGGCGTGGCGCCGCCGCACAGGCCGGTATTGCCGCCGCGCGGCACCACCGGCACCGCGGCCTGCTGGCACAGCGCCAGGGCGCGCGACACCTCGTCCACGGTGCGCGGCCGCAGCACGGCCTGGGCCTGGCCGCGGTAGATGCCGCGCCAGTCAGACAGCCACGGGGCGATGTCGTCGGGATTGGTCAGGACGGTGTCGGTGCCGAGGGCCTCGGTGAGCCGCTGGGCGAATTGGCCGATATGCATGATGGCGGTGTCGTCTCAGGAAAGGGAAGGGTGGCTGGCGCCGCGCGCTGTCGACGCTTCATCGGCGCGCGCGCGCAGCACAAGGCCAAGCCGGCGTGCGGCGCATTGCAGGTGCGTCACCGCAGCCGCGCGGGCTGCCGCGGCATCGCCGCGGCGGATGGCTTCGACGATCGCTTCATGCTCGGCATGCACGGTCTCGGCCAGCCCTGCCTGGCGCAGCGTATTGGCGCGCGCGGTGGCCACGGCCTGGTGCAGCTGCAGGTTCAGGTACTGCAGCAGCTGGCGGTAATAGGGGTTGTGCGTGGCGGCGGCAATGCCGATATGGAAGGCGGCGTCGATATCGGCGGCCGGCTGCGGGTCGTAGAGATGAGCGTGCAGCCGCTGCAGCAATGCGCTAAGTGCGGCTACGTCCTCATCGGTGCGGCGCATGGCGGCCAGCGCCGCGGCGGCGCCTTCCAGGTCGATGCGCAGGTCGTACAGGTCGGCCAGCCCGCTGGCGTCGATATCGGGTTCGCGCGGCAGCTGGAACCCCGCCGCGCCGGTACGCGAGCGCACCGTGCAGCCAACGCCCTGGCGTGACTCGACGAACCCCTGCGAACGCAGGTGCTCGGTGACTTCGCGGATCACCGCGGCGCTGACGCCGTACTGCTCGGCCAGCTGCCTGCCGGTCGGCAGCCGGCTGCCGACGGGGTAGGCGCCGCTTTCGATATCGGCGCGCAGCTGGCGGGTGACCTGTTCGGTGAGGGTGACGGCGCGGGTTCGCATGGGTGCCGATTATAAGGTTTGCTGGTTATCTGAAAACTAAGGGTAAACCATTGAATTGGGATGACCGCAGCCCCAAAAGCAAAACGCGCGGACTGCCATGACGGCAGCCCGCGCGTTGGTGGTGGCTGGTAATGCGGTTTTCAGGCGGCGGCTTCGGTCACGTAGCCCATGCCGCGCGAGATCTGCAGCGCTGTGTCCTTCAGGTTCTGCAGCCAGCTATCCTGCAGCCGGTCGGCCGGCGCCGACAGCGACAACCCGGCCACCAGCCGGCGCGAGTCGTCATAGATGCCGGCGGCAATGCAGCGCACGCCCAGTTCCAGCTCTTCATTGTCGCGCGCATAGCCGTTGGAGCGCACCCAGCTGAGCTCGCGCTCCAGCTTGGTCAGGTCGGTGATCGAGGTGCGGGTATGTCCGGCCAGCCCGGTGCGGGTGGCGTAGTTGCGCACGCGCGCGGCTTCGTCGGCAGCCAGGAACAGCTTGCCGACCGAGGTCAGGTGCAGCGGCGCGCGGCCACCGATGGCGCGTACCACCTGCATGCCCGAGCGCTCGCTGTAGGCGCGCTCGATGTAGACGATCTCGTCGCCCTGGCGTACCGACAGGTTTACGGTCTGGCCGGTGACGCGGTGCAGCGCGCGCATCGGCGCCAGCGCCGCGTCGCGCACCGACAGGCGTGCCTTGACCAGGTTGCCCAGTTCCAGCAGCCGCATGCCGAGCCGGTAGCTGCCAGGATCGGAACGGTCGACAAAGCGGCAGGCCACCATGTCGTTGAGGATGCGGTGGGCGGTGGAAGGATGCAGCCCCGTGGCCAGCGACAGCTCTTTCAGGCTGACCGGGTCGGCGTGCTGGGCGAGTGCGTCCAGCAGGGTCATCATGCGCTCGATGACCTGGATGGACGTCTTGCCGGGTGACTTGTCTGCGTCGGACATAGATGGGAAAAGGAGAAATGTTGCCTTGCGGCATTTTTAAGCGTCTGCCTGATTCTATCTCGCATCGTGAAAATTTCAATAGGTGAAATGACATTACCGTAAGAAACGCCCGGTGATGTTGCCCCGGGGAAGTGATGTGCATTGCACCGGATTCACGTCCTTGCTCAACGGTTTGTGCGCCACGTGCGACGCAAACGCGCATAATTGCGGGGTTTCGGGTCTGGAGAAGTCGACAATGCGAGTTGGTCTGTTCGCCACCTGCCTGGTGGACCTGATGCGTCCGGAAATCGGGTTTTCGGTGCTCAAGCTGCTGGAAGCCGCCGGCTACGAGGTCATGGTGCCCGAGGCGCAGACCTGCTGCGGCCAGCCGGCCTACAACTCGGGCGAGCGCGCGGTGTCGCGCGACCTGGCGGAGAAATTCCTGCGCGAGTTCGAGATGTTCGACTACATCGTGGTGCCGTCGGGCAGTTGCGGCGGCATGATCCGCCACCACTACGCCGACCTGCTGCGCAACGATCCCGAACTCAACGGCCGCTACGAACGCCTGCGCGAACGCGTGTTCGAGCTGACGGATTTCCTGGTCAACGTGGCCAGGGTGCAGACGCTGCCGTCGTCGTTCTCGGGCCATGTCACCTATCACGACTCCTGTTCCGGCCTGCGCGAGCTGGGTGTCAAGCAGCAGCCGCGTGAGCTGCTGTCGCGCCTGCCGGGCGTGCAGCTGACAGAAATGAAGGATTGCGAAGCCTGCTGCGGTTTTGGCGGCACCTTCTCGGTCAAGTACGGCAATATCTCGACGGCGATCGTCGACGAGAAGTGCGCCAACATCAAGGCGAGCGGCGCCGATACAGTGGTGCTGGGCGACCTGGGCTGCATCCTCAATATCGAAGGCCGCCTGCGCCGCACCGGCGACAGCAGCACGCGCGTGCTGCATATTGCCCAGGTGCTGGCGGGCGACGCCTGACATGCGCTGAAATCGGGGGAATCGCCACGATGCAAGTCCACAGCATGGAATTCAAGGCGCGCGCCGGCCAGAAGCTGGCCGACCAGCGCTTGCAGCAGAACCTGAAGAAGCTTTCGACCAAGTTCGTCACGGCACGCGCCGACGCGATCCGCGATATCGACTTCGACGCCACGCGCGAGGCCCTCAGGGAGCGCCGCGACCGCGCGCTGGAAAACCTCGACGTCTGGCTGGCCACCTTCGAAGAGAATGCGACGCAGCGCGGCGCCACGGTGCTGTTTGCCGAGACCACCGCCGATGCCGCGCGCCTGGTCGCCGAGATCGCGCAGAAGCACGGCGTGAAGAAGGTCATCAAGAGCAAGTCCATGGTGACCGAGGAAATGCGCCTGAACCAGGTGCTTGGCGAGATGGGCGTGCAGAGCATCGAGACCGACCTGGGCGAGTACATCCTGCAGATCAACGACTCGGAACCGCCGTCGCACATCATTGCGCCGGTGGTGCACAAGGACAAGGACGAGATCGCCGACCTGTTCGCCAGGGTCCACCACAAGCCGCGGCTGACCGAGATCCCGGAGATGACGCGCGAGGCGCGCGAAGTGCTGCGCCCGGAGTTCCTGAGCGCCGACATGGGTGTCACCGGCGGCAACTTCATCATTGCCGAGACCGGCTCGGTGGCGGTGGTCACCAACGAGGGCAATGAGGGCATGTGCACGGTGATGCCGCGCGTGCACGTGGCCGTGACCGGCATCGAAAAGGTGCTGCCGACGCTGGAAGACCTGGCCACGGTGATGCGCCTGCTGCCGCGCTCGGCCACCGGCCAGGCCATCTCGAACTACTTCTCGCTGCTGACCGGCCCGCGCGCCGATGGTGAGCGCGACGGCCCCGAGCACATGTACTTCGTGCTGGTCGATGGCGGGCGCACCGGGTTGATCGGCGGCGACTTCCAGGAGATGCTGCGCTGCATCCGCTGCGGCGCCTGCATGAACCACTGCCCGGTCTACCAGAAGATCGGCGGCCACGCGTACGGCTGGGTCTATCCGGGCCCGATGGGCAGCGTGCTGACGCCCAGCTACGTCGGCCTGGCCAATGCGGTGGACCTGCCGCAGGCAGCGACCATGTGCGGCGAGTGCAACCGCGTGTGCCCGGCATCGATCCCGTTGTCGGACCTGCTGCGCAAGCTGCGCGAGAAGCAGATGGAGCGCGGCCTGCGGCCGTGGCAGGAGCGCTTTGCGCTGCAGGCGTGGGACTACGTCGCCAAGCGCCCGGAACTGTATGCCTTTGCCACGCGCATCGGCGCCTGGCTGCTGGGGCGCATGGGCGGCAGCAACAAGCTGATTGCCAGCCTGCCGATGGCGGGCAAGGGCTGGACCGAAACCCGCGACATGCCGGCCCCGTCGGGCCGGACGTTCCGCGAACTATACAAGGAAAGGAGAGCACGTTCATGAGCACAGCCAACAGCGAAGTCCTGGCGCGCATGCGTGCCGCACTGGACCAGCACCTGGCCGGATCGATGCCCGCTGGCGATTTGGTGCGCGCATGGCGCGAAGCCGGTACCGGGCTGGCGCTGCCGCCGGTCTACGGGCAGGCGATGGAAGAGTTGCTGCGCCGGCTCGAGATGTCGTCAGTGTTCGCGCAGGATAGCTGCTCGTTTTCGAGTTCGGCTGTGACGGACCAGCTGACGCGCTGGCTGGACAAGGCGGCAACGGTCTGAGGCTTCAGTACAGCACCACTACTAGCCCTTCATCATCCCCGTCAGCGTATCCACGAATTCCAGCGACAGCCGCGACAGCGGTTCAGTCTGCACATGGAAGATCTGCACCGAGGCATTGACCTTCGTGCGTACCGGCACCGCGACGATGTTGGGCCAGTCCCCGCCGAACACTGTCATGGCGTCGACCAGCGCGATGCCGGCGCCGGCCTGCGCCAGTGCGCGCGCCACGTGGGCCTGTTCCACCTGCACCCGCATATCGGGCTGGTCGCCCTCGTTGCCGAACATCTCGTGCACCAGCAAGCCAAACGGTACGTCCTGTCCGTAGCCGATCAGGTCCTCGCCGATCAGGTCGGCCGGGCGCACCCACTTGCGCGTGGCCAGGGGATGCCCCACCGGCACCAGCGCCACGATCTCGTTTTTCACCAGCAGGCGCGCCTCGAGGTTGGGGTGCACCAGCGGCATGTTCGACACCGCCAGGTCCACCTGTCCCGATAGCAGCGCGCGCAGCATGTTGCCCGGAATCTGCGTACGCACCACCACGCGCACCGCCGGGTGTGCAGCGCGGAAGCTGGCGATGGCGCGCGGCAGCACGGTCTGGCCGAGGTTGGGGCTGCACGTGATGCGCAGGCTGCCAGTTCGGTTGGCCGCGAGGTCCTCTGCGATCTCGTTGACGCGCTCGATCCCTTCGTAGACCGCATTGACTTCGCCCAGCAGACGCCGCGCTTCCGGCGTGGGGTAGAGCCGCCCCTTGGTGCGGCGGAACAGTTCCAGGCCGAGGCGTTGCTCGGTGTGCGACATCAGCCGGCTGATGGCCGGCTGCGACACATACAGCAGCTTGGACGCGCCGCTGATCGAGCCGGTCAGCATCACGGCGCGGAATACCTCGATCTGGCGTAGGTTCATTTTCATGGTATTAACCTGATGTTAAGGCTGGCGGACATATAAGCATATGACAGTCAATGGCGCCATACCTACACTGGACTCCATCGACACACGCCGCGCGCCACAGGGCACGCACCAGCGATGTGCAGGGTTTTCCATCCCGGAGGCAGGAGACTGTATGAGCGACATTCATCTCACCTACATTAACGGCAAGGACATTGCGCGCCTGGAAATGACCGACGCCGAGATCCTCGACGCGGTCGAGCAGGCGCTGGTGGCGCAGGGCAACGGCCAGACCGTGATCGAGCCACGCGTGCACCTGATTCCCGACCCCGCCTTCAACGGCCACTTCAACGTGTTGCGCGGCTATGTGGCGCCGCTGGGACTGGCAGGCGTCAAGATCGTCGGCGACTTCGTCGACAACTACAAGCTCGGGCTGCCATCGGAAATGGCGATGCTCAACCTGTTCGATCCGCGCACCGGCATGCCGGTGGCGATGATCGATGCCACCTTCATTACCGACGCGCGCACTGGCGCGCTGACCGCGCTCGGTGCCAAGCATCTGGCGCGCCGCAACAGCAAGGTGCTGGGCCATATCGGCGCGCGCGGCACCTCCTACTGGAACGTGCGCCTGCTCGACAGCCTGTTCGACTTCGACGAGATCCGCGTGCACTCGCGCCGCCCCGAAAGCCGCAATGCCTTCGCGGCGAGGCTGGAGCGCGATCTCGGCAAGAAGATCGTCGTCACCGAAGACTGGGAGTCGTGCGTGCGCGGCGCCGATATTGTGATCGAGGCCTCGCGCCTGGAGCGGCCGACGCCGATGCTGAAGACGGAGTGGATCAAGCCCGGCGCCTTTGTCGTGCCGTACGGCACCATGAGCGCGGTCGAGCTGTCGCTGACCGACATCATGACCAGGATGGTGGTGGATGACTGGGGCCAGTGCAAGGGCGGCATGTTCGGCTCGCTGCGCGCGCATGTGGAAGCCGGCAAGCTGTCGGAACAGACGCTCTATGCCGAACTGGGCGAGATCGTCGCCGGGCGCAAGCCGGGCCGCCAGAGCGACGACGAGACCAACCTGTTCTGGCACCGCGGCCTGTCGCTGAGCGATATCGCGCTGGGCCACGCCATCCTGAAAAAGGCCGAGAGCCGCGGCCTGGGCCAGAGGCTGCTCTACGCATGATCGCCAACGCCCGCATGTACTCGGTCAGCGCGCCGGTGGAGCAGGCGTGGCGCGCGCTGTTGGCGCACGTGGCCGACCGCGCCGGCGTGGACCTGCCATATGTCGAACATCCCGCGCCGGCCCCGGTCAACGCGTTGTGGGCGCGGCCGGACTGCGGCTGTGTATTCATGTGCGGCTACCCCTATGCCAGCGCGCCGGTAACGCCGCAATTGCTGGCCGCGCCGGTGCCGGCGCTGGCACGCTACGGCGGGCGCCCGGTCTACTTCAGCGAATTCATCGTGCGTGCTGACGCGCCGGTGCAGGCGCTGGCGCAGACCTTCGGCGCTCGGCTGGCATGCATGCTGCCTGAGTCCAACTCGGGCTACAACGCGCCGCGCCATCACCTGATGCGGCTGGCGCCGGCCGGCACCCGTGCGCTGTACCGGCCTGCCGCCGCACCCACGCCGACCCCGCGCCAAGTCATCGACGCGGTCATCGGCGGGGACGCCGAGGTGGGAGTGGTCGACAGCTATGTGCTGGACCTGCTGCGCCGCTTCGAACCCGGGCTCGCGGGCCAGCTGAAAACGCTGGAGGTGACCCCGGCCGCGCCGATCCCGCCGCTGGTCGCCTCGGCGCAGGCCGACCGGCACGAGTGCGCGTATGTGCGTGCCGCGCTGCTGACGCTGCATGAGGGTGCAACGGGGAGCGCGTTGCTGTCCATGCTGGGGCTGGCGCGCTTTGCGCCGGTGCAACCGCCCGACTATGCCGTTCTGCCTGAACTCGCACGCGAAGCGGACCAGGCGGGGTTTGCGCTGACCGATGCCGGACCGGGCACGGCCAAGCACAATAACTAGACTGCCGGCGCGGTGGGGGAGCCAAGCCTGATCACTGCCAAATAGGGGAACCGTCATGAAGACCGCTGTGAAACCTGATGTGGAAGCTGCCGTGAAGCCCGCCGTAAATCCTGTCCTTCGACGCATGGCCATGCGCTGCCTGCTTGGCTGCATCGCGGCCTGCGCGCCGTGGCTCGCTGCCGCACCCGCGCTGGCCCAGCCGCCTGGGTATCCCGCCAAGCCGGTGCGCATCGTGGTGCCGTTCGCCGCCGGCGGGCCCGCCGATGTGCTCGGCCGCGCGGTCGGCGAAGGCATCGCCAAGGCCACCGGCCAGAGCGTGCTGGTAGAGAACAAGGCCGGCGCCGCCGGCACTATCGGCGTCGACATGGTGGCCAAGGCCGCGCCCGACGGCTATACGCTGGCGCTGGTGCCGGTCGGCAATATCGCGGTGAACCCCACGCTGATGCCGAACCTGCCGTACAAGCCGGCCGACCTGGCGCCGGTGGCGATGCTGGCCACCGCCGAGAACGTGCTGGTGGTTAATGCGGCCACGCCAGTCAAATCACTGGCGGAACTGCTCAAGCTGGCCGGGCAGAAGCCGGGTGAGCTGAGCTTTGCTTCGCCCGGCGCCGGCAGCCAGGCGCACCTGGCCGGCGAACTGCTGCAGCTGGATGCCCATGTCAAGCTGAACCACGTGCCGTACAAGGGCATCAGCCCGGCCATGACCGATGTGGTCGGCGGCCAGGTGACGATGATGTTCGCGCAGATGTCGGCGGCGCTGCCCTATATCAAGGCCGGCAAGCTGCGCCCGCTGGGTGTGGCCAGCGCCAAGCGCTCCGCGGTGCTGCCCGATGTACCGACCATCGCCGAACAGGGCTTCCCGAAGTTCGAGGCGTTGTCGTGGTATGCGCTGATGGCCCCGGCCGGTACGCCCGCGGAGATCGTGCGCAAGCTCAGTCAGCATGTTGATGCAGTGCTGGCTGATGCGACGCTGAAGGAAAAGCTGGCCACGCTGGGGATGGAAGCCGCCGGCGGCACGCCGCAGCAGCTTGCCACTACCATCCAGAAGGAAAGCACGCGCTGGGCCGGCGTGATTCGGCAGCGGCATATCACTATCGACTGAAGCGTCGCGCACTGGGATGAAAAAGGGGAGCCGCCTGGCTCCCCGTCTTCATTGCCCGCTGTCTTCAACCCAGCAACAGTGCATCATCATCCAGCTGCTCGTGCCGCGTCTGCTCGAACATCTTCAGCAGGTCCGGCACATCCAGGCCCTTGCGCTTGTCGCCCGACACGTCCAGCACCACCTGCCCCTGGTGCAGCATCACCGTGCGCTGGCCGTAGTCGAGCGCCTGGCGCATGCTGTGCGTGACCATCATGGTGGTCAGCTTGCTTTCCTCGACGATGCGCGCGGTCAGCTCCAGCACGAACGCCGCGGTCTTCGGGTCCAGCGCGGCGGTGTGCTCGTCCAGCAGCAGGATGCGCGACGGCTGCAGCGAGGCCATCAGCAGGCTCACCGCCTGGCGCTGGCCGCCGGAGAGCAGGCCGATGCGGTCGGTCAGGCGGTTTTCCAGGCCCAGGTTGAGCAGGCGCAGCTTTTCGCGGAACAGCTCGCGCGAGGCGCGGTTCAGTGCCGGGCGGAAACCGCGGCGGCTGCCGCGGGCCATCGCCAGGGCCATGTTTTCCTCGATGGTCAGCGCCTCGCAGGTGCCGGCCATCGGGTCCTGGAACACGCGGGCCACCAGGTGGGCGCGGTCCCATGCGGGCTGGCGCGTGACGTCGGTGTCATCGATGGTGATGCGGCCCGAGTCGACCATCTGGTCGCCGCTGATCGCGTTCAGGAAGGTCGACTTGCCGGCGCCGTTGGAGCCGATCACGGCCACGAACTGGCCGCTCGGGATCTCCAGGCTGAGGCCGCGCAGGGCGCGGGTCTCGATGGGGGTGCCTGGGTTGAAAGTGAGCTTCAGGTCTTGTGCGCGCAGCATCTCAGGCACCTCCGTTCTTGCGGGCGAACAGCTTCTTGCGGGTCGCCGGCAGCACCAGCGCGATCGTCACCAGCGCGGCGGTGACCAGGTTCAGGTCCTGCGCCTTGAGGCCGATGAAGTCGCTGTTCAGCGCCAGCGCGATGAAGAAGCGGTACAGGATGGCGCCCAGCACCACGGCCAGCGTGGTCCAGATCAGGCGGCGTGCCGGCAGGATGGTTTCGCCGATGATCACCGCGGCCAGTCCGATCACGATGGTGCCGATGCCCATGGAGATATCGGAGCCGCCCTGGGTCTGCGCGAACAGCGCGCCGGCCAGTGCCACCAGTGCATTGGACAGCGCCATGCCGGCCAGCGTGGCGCGGCCGGTGGGGATGCCTTGCGAGCGAGCCATGCGCGGGTTGGCGCCGGTGGCGCGCATCGCCAGGCCCAGCTGCGAGCTGAAGAACCAGTCCAGGCCGACCTTGGCCACCACCACCACCACGAGCAGCACCAGCGGGCGCAGCACGTAGTCAGGCAGCCAGTCGGGCTGCAGGATGGTGAACAGCGTGGGCTCGGTGATCAGCGGCACATTGGGGCGGCCCATGATGCGCAGGTTGACCGAGTACAGCGCGATCATCATCAGGATGCTGGCGAGCAGATCCATGATCTTCAGGCGCACATTGAGCCAGCCGGTGATGAAGCCTGCCAGCGCGCCGGCCGCGATCGCCACGGCAGTGGCCACGAACGGGTCCTGGCCAGCGGCGATCAGCGTCGCGGCGACGGCGCCGCCGAGCGGAAAGCTGCCATCAACGGTCAGGTCGGGGAAGTTGAGGATGCGGAAGGAGATCAGCACCCCGAGCGCCACCAGGCTGAAGATCAGGCCGATCTCCAGGGCGCCCAGAAGGGAAAAGAGGGACATGGGGGAATCCTGTTGCAGGGGCTGGCGGCTGCCTTGGCGCCGCCTTCGGGGCGGGTGGGCCGGCACGCCCGTGTGGGGCTGACGGCCGCCTCGCCCTGTTCTGTCCCGTCGGGCCGGATAGGCCCGACGGAGCACCCGCCGTCTCGCGACGGCAGGGGGCAGTGCTGGTCCGGGCTTACTTGATGACCGTCTTGGCTTCCTTGACCAGCTCCGGCGAGAGCGTGACGCCTTGCTTGGCAGCGGCGCCCGTGTTGACGAAGAGCTCCAGGTTGTCGCTGGTCTGCGAGGCGATCGCGCCCGGCTTCTCGCCCTTCAGGATGCGCACCACGACCTTGCCGGTCTGGTGGCCCAGGTCGCCGTAGTTGATGCCCAGCGCGGCCACGGCGCCACGCTTGACGCTGTCGGTATCGGCGGCCACCAGCGGGATCTTGGATTCGTTGGCGACCTTGACCAGGGACTCATACGCCGACACCACGTTGTTGTCGGTGTTGGTGTAGATCACATCGACCTTGCCGATCAGGCTCTTGGCGGCCGGGCCGATGTCCACGGTGCGCGGCGCGGCGGCTTCCTTGAGCGTCAGGCCTTCCTTGGCCAGCAGCGCGCTCAGTTCCTTGACCACCACCACCGAGTTGGCTTCGCCCGGGTTGTAGACCATGCCCACGGTCTTGGCCTTGGGCACCACACGCTTGATCAGCGCGACCTGCTTGTCCAGCGGCAGCTTGTCCGACACGCCGGTCACGTTGGTGCCCGAGGCCGACCAGCTCTTGACCAGCTGCGCGGCGACCGGATCGGTCACGCCCGAGTAGACCACCGGCACGGTCTTGGTGGCGGCAACCACGGCCTGGGCCGACGGGGTGGCGATGGCAACGATGGCGTTCGGGTTGTCGCCGACGAACTTGCGGGCGATCTGCGCCGCGGTGCCGGTGTTGCCCTGGGCGCTCTGGTATTCCCACTTCAGGCTCTTGTCGGCGTCATAGCCGGCGGCCTTCAGCTCGGCGCGCACGCCGTCGCGGATGGCGTCCAGCGCGGGATGGTCGACGATCGACAGCACCTTGACGGTCTGGGCCTGCACGGCGCCGCCGTACAGCAGTGCCAGCGCCACGGCGCCGCCCAGGATGGACTTGGTTGCTGCGAGACCCTTGATGGACTTCATTGTCTGCTCTCCCCCGAAACTCGGTTCTGGATTGGATACGGCCGCGGATGGTTCGGTCCGCAGTCCTGGCCCGCGCGCATGGTGGCGTACGGTGCCGGTCCGGGCGGGCGCGAGCGGCTTCCTGCGGCTGGAGGGAGCGTGCGCGGGCGCGTCGGATGCGACAGCGATAAGCCTGCGAGGATACCACTTCCCGCGCACGATATGGACAGTCATCATGCGGAAGTGGGGCATCGGATGCTGCCAGACGCCCGCAATCCGCCATCGAGGCGCATTTTATTGCGCGGGATTCATATTTGGCTTGTGGATTACCCTGATTGCGGCGGCCACATCTTCATGCAATTGCGCGATCCGGGGGCGAGGTTTTCCTCGAATGCTGGCTTGCACCGGCATGAGGAAAATGATGCGGCACGCGCAACATATTCGCAGTCGAAGCGGGGATCTTGAATTCACGTTTCGAAAGGCTGCCTGACGGCGCCGGCTCAGCCGCGCAGCGCCGCGGCGCAGTCGCGCACCAGCGCCGGGCCGCGGTAGATCAGGCCGCTGTAGACCTGCACCAGCTTCGCGCCGGCGTCGATCTTGGCGCGCGCATCGGCGCCGCCGAAGATGCCGCCCACACCGATGATCGGCACCGCGTCGCCGACCACGCCGTGCAGCGCGCGCACCACCCGGGTCGAGGCCTCGAACACCGGGCGGCCGGACAGGCCGCCGGCTTCCTCGGCGTGGGGCAGGCCCTTGACCGCATCGCGCGAGATGGTGGTGTTGGTGGCGATCACGCCGTCGATCTTGTGCCGCACCAGCGCGTCGCCGATGTTGCCGATCTGGTCGGCATCCAGGTCCGGCGCGATCTTCAGCGCCAGCGGCACATAGCGCTTGTGCTGGTCGGCCAGGCGCTGCTGCGCGTCTTTCAGCGTCGACAGCAGGCTGTCCAGCTCGCTCGCGCCTTGCAGCTGGCGCAGGTTCTTGGTGTTGGGCGACGAGATGTTGACCGTCACGTAGCTGGCGTGCGGGTAGACGCGTTCCAGGCAGTAGAGGTAATCATCGTTGGCGCGCTCGATCGGCGTATCGGCGTTCTTGCCGATGTTCAGCCCCAGCACGCCGCCCTCGGCCTTCCAGCGCGATGCCCGCACATTGGCGACAAAGGCATCGACGCCGCCGTTATTGAAGCCCATGCGGTTGATCAGCGCATCCGCTTGCGGCAGCCGGAACATGCGCGGGCGCGGGTTGCCCGGCTGCGCGCGCGGCGTGACCGTGCCCACCTCGATAAAGCCGAAGCCGAACGCGGCCAGCCCGTCAATATAGGCGCCGTCCTTGTCCAGCCCCGCGGCCAGGCCGACCGGGTTGGGGAAACGCACCCCCATGACCGTGCGCGGGTCGGCGGCAATCTTGTTGCCGATGCAGCCGCCCAGGCCCATGCGATGGGCGCGCAGCAGGTTGTTCAGCGTGAAATGGTGGGCGTCCTCGGCATCCATCGAGAACAGGGCGGGGCGAAACAGGGGGTAGAGCGCGTTGAGCACGTGGGGCAAGGGCAGAGTGAATACCAGGCCCGCATTGTAGCGGCTGGGCTGCATGCCCGGGCAGCGCGCGGCCGGATGCTGCGGCCTGGCTATTCCCGGGTGGGTGCAGGCGCCGGACTGGCCGCATCCCCGGCTTCGTCCTCGAACGCATGCCAGTGGTTGCCGGTCAGCACCTGCAGCGGCCGGAAGCGTGCCTTGTAGGCCATCTTGCGGCTGTCGGCGATCCAGTAGCCCAGGTAGAGGTGCGGCAGGCCCAGCTCAAGCGTCTGGCGGATCTGCCACAGGATGTTGTAGGTGCCATAGCTGGCGTTGCGCTCAAGCGGGTCATAGAAGGTGTAGACCGACGACAGCCCGTCGTCGAGCACGTCGATCATGCTGACCATGCGCAGGCGCCCGGCCTCGGGCGAGCCCGGCGGTTCGCGGAACTCCACCAGGCGCGAGTTGACGCGGCTCTGCAGCAGGAACTGTTCATACTGGTCGCGGCTGTCCTGGTCCATGCCGCCGCCGGCGTGGCGCATCGACTGGTACAGCAGGTACAGCGAGTAATGCTCTTCGACATAGGTCAGCGGCGCGACCAGTGCCTGCAGGTGCTGGTGCCGGCTCCAGGCGCGGCGCTGCGAGCGGTCCGGCGCGAACTGGTCGACCACCACGCGGCATGGCGTGCAGGCATGGCATTCGTCGCAATAAGGCCGGTAGGTGAAGATGCCGCTGCGGCGAAAGCCGGCGCGCACCAGGCGTGAATAGACGTCGGCATTGATCAGGTGCGCCGGGGTGGCGACCTGGGAGCGTGCCATGCGGCCGTCGAGATAGCTGCAAGCGTAGGGCGCCGTGGCATAGAACTGCAGCGCGGAGAGCGGAAGTTCCTTCAGCTTGCTCATGACTCAGGGGGCTCCGGGCGGGACGATGCGGCCGGACGCGCAGTCAGCGGGGCGTCCCGTGCCAGGTTTCAGCCAGCTGGCGCGGCTGGCGTCCCGGCCCAGCGCTCCAGCACCGATTTGTCGAACCGCCACGGGCTGATCGCTGGCTGCGCCGTCGCCGCCCGCACATGGGCCACGAATTCCGCGCGGGGGATCGGGCGCGCACCCAGCGAGGCCAGGTGGTCGGTTTCCTGTTGGCAGTCTATCATCGCCACGCCGTGATTGCCGAGGAACGCGCACAGCGCCGCCAGCGCAATCTTTGAGGCGTCGGTGCGGTGTGCGAACATCGATTCGCCGAAGAACATCCGCCCCAGCGCCACCCCATACAGGCCGCCCACGCGTTCGCCGCGGTACCAGCTTTCGACGGAATGGGCCATGCCGTTGCGGTGCAGCGCACCGTACGCGGCAATGATGTCGTCGGTGATCCAGGTGCCATCCTGGCCGTCGCGCGGCGTGGTCGCACAGGCGCGCATGACCGCCAGGAAGTCGTCGTCGACGCGGATTTCCCAGTCAGCATCGCGCAGCACGCGCCGCAGGGTCTTGCGCAGGTTCAGAGAGACGCGCAGCGCCGGCGGGGGCAGCACCATGCGCGGATCGGTGCTCCACCACAGCACCGGCTGGCCGCTCGAATACCACGGGAAGATGCCCTGACGGTACGCCAGCAGCAGCCGCTGGGGCGACAGGTCGCGGCTGGCGGCGAGCAGGCCGGGGGCCTCGGAATCGGGCCCGAGCGCCTCGTCAACCGGCGGAAACGGGTCTTGCGGGTCCAGCCAGGCAATCATGCGGGCTGCGCCGTAGGGCGATGCGCGGCAGCTGCGCCGCTCAGGGCGTGACCGTGGCCCGGCTGGTCAGCGGGCGCATGGGCTTGTCGATATCCAGGCTGTGCAGCCGGAAGCTGCCGTCCTGCAGCCGCCCGGCGGCGCGGTCGGCAAAGAAGCAGCGCAGGGTGTGGATCACGGTGGGGAATGCCAGTTCATCCCAGGGCACATCGGCCTCTTCCACCAGCTTGACCTCCAGGCTTTCCTCGCCGGGGGCGATATCCAGGTCATCCAGCGTGGCCAGGTAGAAAAGATGCACCTGGTGCACATGCGGCACGTTCAGGATCGAGAACAGCTCGCCGACCTGCACGCGCGCCCCGGCTTCTTCCAGCGTCTCGCGAGAGGCAGCCTGTGCGGTGGTTTCGCCGATCTCCATGAAGCCCGCCGGCAGGGTCCAGAACCCGTAGCGCGGCTCGATCGCGCGCTTGCACAGCAGGATCTTGTCTTCCCACACCGGGATCGTGCCGACAACGTTGCGGGGATTGACGTAGTGGATGGTGCCGCAGTTGTCGCAAACACTGCGCGGGCGGTTGTCGCCGTCAGGCACGCGCAATACGACCGCATGACCACAGTTCGAGCAGAATTTCATGAGGGGCGTCCGGGAGGAATGGCGAAAGTGTATCACCCTCGCCGAGGGGGCCGGCAGGCATGATTGGGGTGGTGGGGCACCCTGGGACCAAGGCAGACGGGCGCTGCACGGAGGGCAGCATCGGGTCGCCCGGTGTCGGAGAGCACTAGAAAACAAAAAACCCGCCGGAGGCGGGTTTATCTGCTTTGACGGTGCCGCTGATACGCATCATGCGGTTGGTTGCGGGGGCAGGACTTGAACCTGCGACCTTCGGGTTATGAGCCCGACGAGCTGCCAACTGCTCCACCCCGCGTCCGTCGAAGAGAAGACTATATAGCATCTGGTTGCGCAATGCAACACCTGTTTAAGAATACCTTCCAGCGATGAGCATTGCCGCCTGCCATAACGATTAGATTGCCGGCACGGGGCAGAGGTTCAGCCGTTGCCGGCGTTATCGATGGTGCGCTGCCACAGCGCGGCTTCGAATTCGAAGCTGTCGCGCTGCTGCAGGTCGTCGCGCTGCCAGATCACGCGGTCGCGGCGTACCGTCAGCATCCAGGTGGTGGTGGCCAGCGGCGCCGGGTGGGAGAACGCACGCGGAGTCAGCACCGCGCCGCAGGGGCCATGCCGGGGATCGCGCACTGAGGTGTAGCGGATCATGCCGAGGCCGGCCTCGCGCGCGATGCGGCCGAAGGCCTGGCAGGGCTCGTGGTGGACGGGGTTGGTCCAGGTTGCGTGGTCCTGGTCGAACGGCGGTGTGTCCAGCGCCACGCCCCAGGTGTCGACGCGCACTTCGAACAGCGTCTGCGCACGGGCGTCGATGCGCGGCAGCGCCGGGCTGTCGTTGAGGAAGCGCCAGCGCCAGTAGCCGAGTTCGGCGCAGGCGGTGCGGATCTCGTTGGCGCCGTAGAACACGCCCGGATCCTGGCTGGCGCGAAAGCGCGAGCCCCAGGGCGAGGGCGGATAGCGGAACGGGGTGAACAGCAGGTAGTGCAGGTGGCGTGCCTCGGCGGGCACGGCGGGTTTGCCGGCGTCGAGCACGGCTTCCAGCACAGCCTGTTCTTCCAGGCTGTCGACCAGCGGCATGGTGGACACGACGTGCTGGGCCTCCACCGCCCGCCACAGCGTGAGCGCGAACTGCCGGCGCTCAGATGCGACCGCGGGTGGCGTCCAGGTAGTGAACGACACGGACCAGACCTTCCGTTGTGCGGATCATTTCAAGGGGCTTGCCGCCCAGCGCCAGGTTTTCATTGGTCAGCCATAGCCGGGCCTGGTCACCGTGGCCCAGGATGGCATCCAGCGATCGGAACAGGCGCACGAACAGCACGCCGAATTCCCACTCCTTGCGGTGCGCATCGAGCACATAGCCGCCAGACGCCATGCGCGACACCGATGCCGTGCTGATGCCCAGCACGGTTGCCACCACGGCCTGGCTGATGCCGAGGAAGCCAGCGGCGCGCATCACAGCCTTGGTCAGCGTGGTGCCGGGGTCGGGGCCGCCGGCGGGATCGGTTTCCGGAATCCGCCTGGATTGCATCGCCATCACTCCTGTTTCTTGAGAAATATTATAGGCGATGCATTTCAGAAGGGAAGCGATTGGTGAAAAGACCAGCGAACTGCGGGGTCCCGCGTCAGTAGGTCTCGATATGGAGTCGGCCCTCCGCCTTCATGGTGGCCTCAATCTCGGGCCAGGCGTGCCCGGCGCCGGCGCACACCGCTTCGAATGCTTCCAGCACGCCCGCCTCCATACCCTTCAGTCCGCAGATATAGACATGGCCGTTGGGATCGGCCAGCAGGGCGGCGGCGCTGTCCGCGGCCTCGCGGATCGCGTCCTGCACGTAGCGGCGTGGCGCGGCGGGCTCGCGCGAGAAGGCGAAATGGATCTCCAGGAAGTCCTTGGGCAGCTTCAGCAGCGGGCCGAAATAGGGCAGTTCGTTGGCGTTGCGCGCACCGAAGAACAGCTGCCGGCGCCCGCCGAAGTGCGCCATGTTGCGGCGCATGCGCTCGGTCATGGCGCGCATCGGCGCGGAGCCCGTGCCGGTGCAGATCATCATGATGCTGGCCTCGGCATGGTTGGGCATCAGAAAGGTCGATCCGAACGGGCCCACCACCTGTACGTTGTCGCCCTTGGCCAGGTCGCACAGGTAGTTGGACGCGACGCCCCGCACCGGCTTGCCGTCGTGGTCCTGGTCGACCCGTTTGACGGTCAGCGCCAGGTTGTTGTAGCCCGGGCGCTCGCCGTCGCGCGGGCTGGCCACCGAGTACATGCGGATGTAGTGCGGCTTGCCCGACGCATCCGTGCCGGGCGGCACGATGCCGATCGACTGGCCTTCCAGGATCGGGAAGAAGTGCGTGCCGAAATCCAGCACGATATGGTGGATGTCGCTGGACGCGTCCGCGGCGGTCAGCCGGTAGTTGCCGGCCACGGTTGCCGTGACCGGCGCGCGCACGCCATGCAGATTCACATAGGGATGGGCCGCCGACCACGGCGCGCGCGGCGAGGTGTGGCGGCTGATTTCCACGGACTGGATGGCGGCGTCGGGCGCGGCGCCGGTTGCCGTGCCGCTGCCTAGGGTTGCCTGCGGCGCCTCACCCAGGTCGGCCAGTTCCGGCAGCGGCACCTCGGCCGGCAACTCGTCCCATAGCAGTTGCGCCGCGATCGGGTAGGCCTGGCCGCGCAGCATGGTGCGCCAGTTGTCGATGGCGCCGGTCGGGCAGGGCGAAAGGCAGGCGTTGCAGCCGTTGCACACGTCCGCCCTGACCACGTAGTTGCGGTCGTCGTGGGTGATGGCATCGATCGGACAGGTGTCCTCGCAGGTATTGCAGCGGATGCAGATTTCCGGATCGATCAGGTGCTGCTTGATGATGTCGGGGGCGCCCATGGCGTGTCTCCGGTGGCTCCTGGCCTGTCCTTGTTGTTCTGGTTCAGTTGAAACGCACGTACTCGAAATCCATCGGCTGTCGGTTGATGCCCACCGCCGGCGGCGCGATCCAGTTGGCGTACTTGCCCGGCTCCGCCACGCGGCCCATCAGCGAGGCAACAAAGGCGCGGTCTTCGTCGGTGGCCAGCCACTTGCGTTGGTTGGCCTTCCACTCGGCTTCGGCAATCAGCTGGCCCCCGGGTGAGACACGCACATTGGCCAGCGTGCCGATCTTGCGGTTGAAGGCCTTGTGCGGCACGGTCAGGCGGAACGCGATGCCGGCCTTTTCGATGACCTTGTTCCAGCGCGCCACGCCGCCCATGCTGTCCTTGATGTAGTCGTCGCGCAGCACTTCATTGAGCGCGTTGAGCATCGGCACCTCGCGCTCGCCCAGGCGGCCGTCGCGCACTTCCGGCGCGCGGTAGACATCGCTCTTGAGCACGTGGTCGTCGGCGCGCTTGCCTTCCTCGAAACGGCCCTTCAGGCCGGCGCTGTAGAAGGTGGCGGCGTTGGACGACTGGTCGGCGCCGAACAGGTCGATGGTGACGCTGTAGTGGAAGTTCAGGTAGCGCTGGATGGTCTCCAGGTCGATCACCCCCGCGGCCCGCACTTCGTCGGGGTCTTCGATGCCGCGTTCGCGCATCACCTCGCAGGTGCGCTGGATCACGCGCGACACGCCTGATTCGCCCACGAACATGTGGTGCGCTTCCTCGGTCAGCATGAAGCGCGTGGTGCGCGCCAGCGGATCGAAGCCGGATTCGGCCAGCGCGCACAGCTGGAACTTGCCGTCGCGGTCGGTGAAGTAGGTGAACATGAAGAACGCCAGCCAGTCCGGTGTGCGCTCGTTGAAGGCGCCGAGGATGCGCGGATTGTCCTGGTCGCCCGAGCGGCGCTCCAGCAGCGCCTCGGCTTCTTCGCGGCCGTCGCGGCCGAAGTAGCGGTGCAGCAGGTACACCATTGCCCACAGGTGGCGGCCTTCCTCCACATTGACCTGGAACAGATTGCGCAGGTCATACAGGCTCGGCGCGGTCAGGCCCAGATGGCGCTGCTGCTCGACCGAGGCGGGCTCGGTGTCGCCCTGCGTGACGATGATGCGGCGCAGGTTGGCGCGGTGCTCGCCCGGCACGTCCTGCCAGGCGGCTTCGCCCTTGTGCTCGCCGAAGTGGATCCTGCGCTCGGGGTCGGCCGGCTGCAGGAAGATGCCCCAGCGGTAGTCCGGCATCTTGACGTGGTCGAAATGCGCCCAGCCCGATGGATCGACCGACACCGCGGTGCGCAGGTAGACATCGAAGTTGTCCGAGCCGTCAGGCCCCATGTCGCGCCACCAGTCGAGGAACGCCGGTTGCCAGTGTTCCAGCGCGCGCTGCAGCGCGCGGTCGTCGGACAGGTTGACGTTGTTGGGGATCTTCTGGCTGTAGTCGATGCTCACGTGCTGTCTCCTTGTTGTCTGGCGGGGCCCGGGCGCTACACCCGGTCCCAGTCGAAGCGTGCCTTGTTGCCGCTGCCGAAGACCTTCAGCGCGCCGTTCTCGCCAACGGCGTTGGGGCGCTGGAAGATCCAGTTCTGCCATGCGGTCAGGCGGCCGAAGATGCGCGTTTCCATGGTCTCGGCGCCGCCGAAGCGCAGGTTGGCTTCCATCCCGGTCAATGCATCCGGCGACAGGCTGGCGCGTTCTTCCAGGGCGAGGCGGATTTCGTCCTCCCAGTCGATATCGTCGGGCGCGGCGGTGATCAGCCCGAGCGAGTCGGCGCTGAGCGCATCCAGCGGCGCGCCGATATGCTCGCGCACCGCCGTGAGCGCGGCCTCGTCACCGTAGAAGCGCGCCGCCAGCCGGGTTTGGCCGTTGGGCATGGGGTAGTGGCCGAAGTTGAGCGCCGAGACGAACACGCGCGGTGCGTCGTCGGGGGCGTCGGGCAGGTGCAGCATGTAGCTGCGGTCGGCGGCCAGCGCCAGTTCCAGCAGCGTGCCGGCAAAGCACGAATCCGGCTCGATCAGCGCAATCAGGCTGCGCGAGGACACATCGAACCGCGCCAGCGTGCGGCGCAGCATGCCGATGGTCTCGCGCACGAACCAGTGGCCAGCGTGCGCGTGCAGCAGGGCATCGGCCGCCAGCACCGCGGCAGGGTCGCCATCGGTCTTCAGCACCCAGATGCCGATATCGAGATGGTTGGTGCGCAGCGTCAGGATGGCGTCGTCCAGTTCGCGCGACATCTTCAGCGGCCACCATTGCGCGCCGGCCGAGACCACGCCGGCAAGGTCGGCGGGCTGGTGCTTGTCCGGCCCGAACACGGTGACCGTGGCCTTGCGTGCCGCGGCATCGACATGCACGCGCACGGTCTCGTAGCGGTAGCCGTCGGGCTCGATGGTGCGCGACAGCGGTGTCAGCGTGATGCCGTGGTGGCCCTGGGGGCGGTCGCTGGTGGCCGCCAGCGCCGCCGCGCGCTCGGCGACGTACTCGGCGAAGCGGGCCGGCTTGACCACTTCATCGACCAGCTTCCAGTCCTTGGCGCGCTGCCCGCGTACGCCCTCGGTGGTGGTGCAGAAGATATCGGCATGGACGCGGCGCACATGGCGCTTGTCGGTCACGCGCGTGAGCCCGCCGGTGCCGGGCAGCACGCCCAGCAGCGGCACCTCGGGCAGGCTTACCGCGGACGAGCGGTCATCGACCAGCACGATCTCGTCGCACGCCAGCGCCAGTTCATAGCCGCCGCCGGCGGTGGTGCCATTGCAGGCGGCGATGAACTTCAGCCCCGAATGCCGGCTGGCATCTTCGATGGCATTGCGGGTCTCGTTGGTGAACTTGCAGAAGTTGACCTTCCACGCATGCGACGACAGCCCCAGCATGAAGATATTGGCGCCCGAGCAGAAGATGCGGTCGCGCGCGCTGGTCAGCACCACGGTGCGCACTTCAGGGTGTTCGAAGCGGATGCGCTGCAGCGCGTCGTGGAGTTCGATGTCGACGCCAAGGTCGTAGGAATTGAGCTTCAGCGCGTAGCCGGGGCGCAGTCCGCCTTCCTCGTCGACGTCCATCGCCAGCGTGGCGACGGGGCCGCCGAAACTTAGTTTCCAGTGGTGGTACTGGTCGGGATGACGCTCGAAGGTGACGGGGGCGGGCCTGTCTGACGAGGCATCTGCCTGGTCAGGGCGTAGTGGGGTGGTTGCCGGCGCGGACATGGTTGTCTCCTGAGTGCACTATAGTGCCTTGCGGCTTTTGATGAAATATAGTGCATGGAGACGGCCGGCGCAATGTCTTTGTCAGCCGTGCGCGGCCGGCGGGTAGTCAGGCGCCGGCGGCCTGCAGCTGGGCGCGCAACTGTTGCAGCGAGGCGGCGGCGTCCTGGCCGCTGGTGTCGATCGAGATATCGGCGCGGTCATAGAGCGGCGCGCGTGCCTGCAGGATGCGGCGCAGGTCGGCCATGGCCTCGCGGTTGCCTTCCATCGGCCGCATGTCGCCCTGGGCCACGACGCGCGCCATGTGTTCCTCCGGCGAGGTGCGCACCCAGATGGTGTAGCACTGCGACAGCAGCAGGTTGAAGGTGGCGGGTTCAGAGACCAGGCTGCCCGGCGTGGCCAGCACCAGGCGGTCGTGCTCGCGCAGGATGCGCTCCAGTGCGCGCATTTCGTAGCGGCGGTAGGCCGCCTGGCCGTAGAGCGAATGGATTTCCGACAGGCTGGCGCCGGCTTCCTGCTCGATCACCGTGTTCAGTTCGACAAAGGGCACGTCCCTGGCCGCAGCCAGCGCGCGGCCCAGGGTCGACTTGCCGGCGCCGCGCAGGCCGATCAGCGCGATGCGGCGCTGGCGCGCATCGCCGGACCCTGCGGGGGCCAGTGCATGGCGGCAGGCTTCACGCACGCGCGCCAGTTCGCCTGCGGGCAACTGCGCCAGCCATTGCACCATCTGCGCAAACTCGGTGGCCTGCTCGCCGTTCAGGCCGTCCACTTCGGCCAGCACCACCGGCAGCGGCACGTCGAGCGCGCGCGCCACCTGGCGCAGCAGCAGCACCGACGCATTGCCGGTGCCGGTTTCCAGGTTGGCCAGGTAGCGCTCGGACACGCCGGCGCCGCGCGCCAGGTCCTTGCGTGACATGCCGCGCGAGGCGCGCAGCGAGCGGATGCGCTCGCCCAGCAGCGTCAGGTAGGGGTCGCGCTCGGCGTTGGCGGCTGCAGCGGGCGCGTCCCCGGCAGGGCGCGTGTCGGCATCGGTCTCGTTGGCGGGCAGCGGGGCGGGATCGCGGCGCATGGTGGTGGTTTCGGGTTGACCGGCAGGAAAAGCAAGGGCGCATTATACGAGCAGCCTTGGTGCGCCAAGTGGCGCGGCAGGCAGTCGGTTCGATAAAGCCTGTCCTATAGTGCATCCCCTCGCTTGCATAATAGTTGATATGAAATAAAATGCATTAACTAGCGGATGCCGGAATGCACATTGGCGGACATCGGCAAACAGAACAGCGACTGGACTGACGTTGGCGCGGCGCCCATGGCCCGCGGCGCGACACCAAGGAGTGGAGACAATGACGCCCCCCAATACCGCCGCCGGCATGCCAGCGGCTGCATCGCCCGTGCCGCCGGCTGTTCCACCCACCACCGATGTCGTTGCGGCACTGCCCACCCGCTACAACGCCGCCGAAGACCTGCTGTCGCGCAATCTCGAGGCAGGGCGCGGGGCCAAGGCAGCCTACATCGATGACACCACCTCGCTGACTTATGCCGAGCTCGATGCCCGTGCCCGACGCTTTGCCGGAGCGCTGCGCGACGCGGGCTTGCGCCAGGAAGAGCGGCTGCTGCTGTGCGCGCTCGATACCGTTGATTTCCCTACGGTGTTCCTTGGCTGCCTGCTGGTGGGGGTGGTGCCGGTGGCGGTCAATACCCTGCTGACCGCGGACGATTACGCCTACATGCTTGGCCATAGCGGCGCGCGCGCCGTGGTGGTGTCGGAGCCGCTGCTGCCGGTGATGAAGGCCGCCATCGAGAAGAGCGCGCTGGCGCCGATGGTGATCCAGGCGGCGCCGCATGCCGATGGCGCACCGGCGTGCAGCGTGGGCGCGATGCTGGCGCGCACGCGTTCTCCCGCGCAGACCGTGTGCAGCGGCCCAGACGACATGGCGTTCTGGCTGTATTCGTCGGGCTCGACCGGACGGCCCAAGGGCACCGTGCACACGCATGGCAACCTGTTCCATACGGCTGACCTGTATGCCCGCCAGGTGCTGGGGATCCGCGAGGACGACGTGGTGTTCTCGGCCGCCAAGCTGTTCTTTGCCTATGGGCTGGGCAATGCGCTGACCTTTCCGATGTCAGTCGGCGCCACCGCCGTGCTGATGGCCGAGCGGCCCACGCCGGCGGCCGTGTTCAGGCGGCTGCGCGAGCAGCGGCCCACGGTGTTCTGCGGCGTGCCCACGCTGTTTGCGGGCATGTTGGCCGCGCCTGAGCTGCCGCCGCGGGCCGAGGTGGCATTGCGTGTATGCACCTCTGCCGGCGAGGCCCTGCCACGCGATATCGGCGAACGCTTCCTGGCGCATTTCGGCTGCGACATCCTGGATGGCATCGGCTCCACCGAGATGCTGCATATCTTCCTGTCGAACCGGCCGGGTGAGGTGCGCTACGGCACTACTGGCAAGCCGGTGCCTGGCTACGCGCTGAAGCTGCTGGACGAGCGCGGCGAGCCGTGCGCGCCCGGCGAGATCGGCGATCTCTATATCAAGGGCCCCAGTGCCGCGCTGATGTACTGGTGCAACCGCGACAAGAGCCGCGATACCTTTGTCGGGGAATGGACGCGCAGCGGCGACAAGTACCTGTGCGATGCCGATGGCTACTACACCTATGCCGGCCGCAGCGACGACATGCTCAAGGTCGGCGGCATCTACGTGTCGCCGTTCGAGGTCGAGGCCGCGCTGGCGCAGCACCCGGCCGTGCTGGAGGCGGCGGTGATCGGCGTCACGGATGCCGACGAACTGGTCAAGCCCAAGGCCTTTGTCGTGCTGCGGCCCGGCCAGCAATGGCATGACGGCATGGCGGCGGAACTGCAGGCCTTTATCAAATCGCGTCTCGCGCCGTACAAGTACCCGCGCCAGATCGAATGCGTGCCCGAATTGCCCAAGACCGCGACCGGCAAGATCCAGCGCTTCCGCCTGCGCCAGCGCGAGCAGGCCGCGCGTGAGACGGCGCAATGAAGCGCCCGTAGCCGCTGGACATCTCTTCTGAACCGATGCAAGACAACAACGTGGCCATGCCAAGCAGCCTGGTGGAAATTCCCTTCGACAACCGCCGTATCCGGATCGAGTACCAGTGGCTGCGGCCTGAACGCGCGCAGCGCCCGCTGGTGGTGTTCCTGCATGAGGGGCTGGGCTCGGTCAGCATGTGGCGCGATTTTCCGCGCGATTTTTGCGAGGCCGGCGACTATCGCGGCCTGGTGTTCTCGCGCTACGGCTACGGTCGTTCCACGCCGCGGCCGCACGACGAAAAATGGCGTCCCGACTTCATGCATCGCCAGGCACGCGAGGCGCTGCCCGCATTGTTCGATGCGCTCGACATCGGTCCCGGCCGCACGCACGGCATGCCGTGGCTGCTGGGCCACAGCGATGGCGGCTCGATCGCGCTGATCCACGCCGCCAGCTTGCCACAGGCGGTTGCCGGCATCACCGTGCTGGCGCCGCATATCATGGTCGAAGACCTGTCGGTGCGTAGCATCGCGGGCGCGCGCCAGGCTTACCTGGAAACCGACCTGCGCCAGCGGCTGGCGCGCCATCATGACGACGTCGATTCGGCCTTCTGGGGCTGGAACGATATCTGGCTCGACCCCGGGTTCCGCCAGTGGGACCTGCGTCCGCTGCTGCCCGGACTGCGCTGCCCGGTGCTGGCCGCGCAGGGCGAGGACGACGAGTACGGCACCATGGCGCAGATCGAGGGTATCCATCGATATGCCCCCCAGACCACCTTGCTTAAACTCGCGCGATGCGGGCATTCGCCACACCGGGACCAAAAAGAACCGTTGACGCTGGCTGCCGTTCGGCATATAAATCTGCATACTTCAAACCTAAAATAATTCGGCTTCCCGCCTGTTGTGAAGGGTCCTCACGGTGCATGCGCCAGCGCGGGACATGGCAAGGGCAGGGGTGACCGGCAACGGTCCAGCGAGCCACCGGCTTGACCACCAGGAGACACCATGCGTCGCTTCACCTCGCGCAGGCTTGCGCCTGCCTGCCTTGCCGTCGCCACCGTCTTTGCCATGGCCGGCGCGTCCGCGCAGCCTGCGGCCCCCGCACCCGCTGCGCCAGGGGGAAAGATCAAGGTCGGCTTCATGCTGCCGTACACCGGCACCTACGCGGCCCTGGGTACGGCCATCGAGAACGGCTTCCGCATGTACGTGCAGCAGCAGGGCGGCAAGCTCGGCGGACGCGACATCGAGTACTTCAAGGTCGACGATGAATCCGATCCGGCCAAGGCGCCCGAGAACGCCACCAAGCTGGTCAAGCGCGACCAGGTCGACGTGGTGGTCGGCACGGTGCATTCGGGCGTGCAGATGGGCATCGTCAAGGTGGCCAAGGAGAACAACACGCTGCTGATCATCCCCAATGCCGGCGTGGACGAGGCAACTGGTCCGCTGTGCGGCCCCAATATCTTCCGCACCTCGTTCTCGAACTGGCAGCCGGGCTACGCCATGGGCCAGGTGCTTGGCGAGCGCGGCCTGAAGAAGGTGGTGACGCTGACCTGGAAGTACGCCGCCGGCGAACAGTCGGTGAAAGGCTTCAAGGAAGCGTTCGAGGCCAAGGGCGGCAAGGTGGTGAAGGAACTGAACCTGCCGTTCCCCAATGTCGAGTTCCAGGCGCTGATCACCGAAGTGGCGTCGCTCAAGCCTGACGCCGTGTTCGTGTTCTTTGCCGGCGGCGGCGCGGTCAAGTTCGTCAAGGACTGGGCTGCGGCGGGGCTCAAGGACAAGATCCCGCTGTACGGCTCGGGCTTCCTGACCGACGGCACGCTCGAAGCACAGGGCAATGCCGCGCAGGGGCTGGAAACCACGCTGCATTACGCCGATGGCCTGACCAACCCGCGCGACAAGAACTTCCGCCTGGACTACGCCAAGACCTACAAGCTGCAGCCCGACGTGTACGCAGTGCAGGGCTACGATGCCGCCCAGCTGCTGGCGGCCGGCGCCACGGCGGTGAAGGGCGACATGACGCGCAAGGCCGACCTGTACAAGGCCATGGGCGCGGCCAGGATCGACAGCCCGCGCGGCGCCTTCACGCTGTCCAAGGCGCATAACCCGGTGCAGGACTTTTACCTGCGCAAGGTCGACGGGCGCGAGAACAAGGTCAGCTCGGTGGCGGTGAAGGCACTGGCTGATCCTGCGCGCGGCTGCCGGCTGTAAGGCCACCCCGGCCTGTCGGTTTGCTCCCCTCTCCCGCTTGCGGGAGAGGGGCGGGGGGAGAGGGCAGGAGCCCCCACGAAGTGCAGGCCTTCGCATCCCGCAAGCGCTGGCCCTCTCCCCCANCCCCTCTCCCGCGCGCGGGAGAGGGGAGCCTGCCACCGGCATGTGTGGCGCTGTAGGTAATTTGATCCATTACCCCGCATGGATATCGTCTCCTTCCTGATCCAGTGCCTGAACAGTGTGCAGTACGGCCTGCTGCTGTTCCTGGTGGCCAGCGGCCTGACGCTGATCTTCGGCATCATGGGCGTGATCAACCTCGCCCACGGCAGCTTCTACATGCTGGGCGCCTACCTGGCCTTCACGCTCGCCGGCCTGACCGGCAACCTGTTCATCGCCATCCCGCTCGGCATCGTGCTGGCGGTGGCATTCGGCTACGTGCTGGAATGGGCCTTCTTCAGCTACCTGTATGAGCGCGATCACCTGCAGCAGGTGCTGATGACCTACGGGCTGATCCTGGTGTTCGAGGAGTTGCGCAGCATCCTGGTCGGCGATGACGTGCACGGCGTGCAGGTGCCTGCGCTGCTGGACGGCGCGTTGGCGATCGGCAACGACATGACCTATCCGGTGTACCGCCTCTTTATCTCCGCGATATGCCTGGTGGTGGCCCTGGCGATGTACTACGTGATCCGGCGCACCCGGCTGGGCATGATGATCCGCGCCGGCGCCACCAACCGCGAGATGGTGCAGTCGCTGGGCATCAACATCACGGTGCTGTACCGTTTCGTGTTCGCGCTGGGCGTGGCGCTGGCAGTGCTGGCCGGCATGATCGCCGCGCCGGTGTCGTCGGTCTATCCGGGCATGGGCGCGCAGGTGCTGATCGTCTGCTTCGTGGTGGTGGTGATCGGCGGCATTGGCTCGGTCAAGGGCGCGCTGGTGGCGTCGCTGCTGCTGGGCTTCGTCGATACCTTCGGCAAGGTGTTCTGGCAGGAGGCGGCCGGCGTGCTGATCTACCTGCTGATGGCGGTGATCCTGCTGTGGAAGCCGCAGGGGCTGTTCAAGGCAGGATGACATGAATCCGACGACATTGCCGGCGCGCCGGCACTCCTTCCGCAACGCCACGCTGGCCACCGGGCTGGGCTGGCTGGTGGCGTTCGCAGTGCTGGCGGCGCTGCCGCTGCTGCTGACCGCGGACAGCAACAAGTTCTACATCGAGCTGCTCAGCAAGGTGATGATCATGGCGATCTTCGCGCTGTCGCTGCAGCTGCTGATCGGCTATACCGGGCTGGTCAGCCTGGGCCATGCCGCGTACTTCGCCATGGCGGCGTATGCCACCGCAATCCTGGCGCCGCAGGCCGGGCCGGGCAATGGCTGGCTGCTGCTGGCGGGCGCGCTGGCCGCATCGGCGCTGCTGGCGCTGGTGGTGGGAGCGCTGGTGCTGCGCACCCGCGGCGTGTATTTCATCATGGTGACGCTGGCGTTCGCGCAGATGGTGTATTTCGTCTTCCACGACACCAAGATCGCTGGCGGCAGCGATGGCACCTATATCTACTTCCGGCCGGAATTCCCGGTGCCTGGCGAGCATCTGCTGACGGTCAACGATCCCACGCATTTCTACTGGCTGGTATGGATCGGGCTGGTGCTGACGGTGGCGGTGCTGGCGCTGGTGCTGCGCTCGCGCTTCGGGCACGCGCTGGTCGGCATCCGCCACAACGAGCAGCGCATGCGCGCGGCCGGCTATGCCACCTACCGCTACCAGCTGGCGCCTTTGTCGCGGGCGGGCTGCTGGCGGGGCTGGCCGGGTTTCTGTATGCGATCCAGTTTGGCTTCGTCAATCCAGAGATCGCGTCGTGGCACCAGTCCGGCAACGCCATGCTGATGGTGATCCTGGGCGGCGTGGGCAGCCTGGCCGGCGCGGTGCTGGGCGCGTTCTCGTTCGTGCTGCTGGCCGAGTGGTTCAGCACGCTGACCAGGCACTGGCAGCTGCTGATGGGCGGCTTCATCATCGTTGCGGTGGCGCTGCTGCCGCGCGGGCTGGTCAGCCTGCCGTCGGTGTTGCGGCACGGTCGCCGCGGACGGCGCAATGGCGATGCGGGGACCGGGACCGATGAGGCGCCCGGCAATGCCGATGGTCAGCGCCGCAACACGGAGGCCGCATGACAACCCAGGACACCCCGGTACTGCAGGCGCAGCAGCTGACCCGGCGCTTCGGCGGGCTCACCGCCGTGGCGGGCGTCGACCTGTCGCTGGCGCTGCATGAGATCCATGCCGTGATCGGCACCAACGGCGCGGGCAAGTCCACGCTGATCAATATGCTGTCCGGCGAACTGCCGCCGTCGTCCGGCCGCCTGCACCTGAAGGGCGAGGACGTGACCGGCTGGTCGCAGCCGCGGCTGGCGCGCCATGGGGTGGGGCGCAGCTACCAGCGCAACAATATCTTCCTGCCGCTGACGGTGCGCGAAAACTGCCGGCTGGCCGCGCAATCGCGCGCGCAGCGGGCGTGGCGGCTGTGGGAAAGCGCCCAGGGCTGCCGCACCAGCGCCACGCTGGCCGACGAGGCCCTGGAGCGGGCCGGCCTGGCGCCGCTGGCGGACCGGCTTGCCAGCGACCTGGCGCATGGCCAGAAGCGGCAGCTGGAGGTGGCAATGTGCCTGGCCACGCAGCCGGTCGCATTGCTGCTGGACGAGCCGCTGGCCGGCATGGGCGCGGAAGAGTCGGCGCGGATGCTGGCGCTTCTGCGCGGCCTGCGCGAGGGCCACGCCATCCTGCTGGTCGAACATGACATGGACGCGGTGTTCTCGGTTGCCGATCGCATCACCGTGATGGTCAACGGCGCCGTGATTGCCACGGGCAGCCCCGAGGCGATCCGGACCAACCACGAGGTCCAGGTCGCTTACCTGGGCGAGGAAGAGAGCGAGGCCGCATGAATGCCCCGATGATCGAAGCCACCGGTATCAACGCCTGGTATGGCTCCAGCCACGTGCTGCGCGACGTCGACTTCACCGTGGGCGTGGGCGAGACGGTCGGGCTGCTGGGCCGCAACGGCATGGGCAAGAGCACGCTGCTGCGCACACTGCTGGGCCATGTGCGCCAGCGCCAGGGGCAGATCCGCGTGGCCGGCCGCGACGTCTCGCGCGCGCAGCCGTTCGAGGTGGCGCGCCTGGGCGTGGCCTACGTGCCGGAGGGCCGCGGCATCTTCCCCAGCCTGTCGGTGCGCGAAAACCTGCTGATGGCCGCGCGCAAGGGCTGCAACGGCCGCAACGACTGGGACGAGGCGCGCGTGCTCGAGCTGTTCCCGCGCCTGAAGGAACGCCTGTCCCATGGCGGCCAGCAGCTGTCCGGCGGCGAGCAGCAGATGCTGTCCATCGGCCGCGCGTTGATGACCAATCCCGACTGCCTGGTGCTGGACGAGGCCACCGAAGGGCTGGCCCCGCGCATCGTGCGCGAGATCTGGGCGGTCATCGCCACTGTGCGCGGCACCGGCATCGCCTCGGTCGTGGTCGACCGCAATTTCCGCTCGGTGCTGGCGCACGCCGACCGCGCCGTGGTGCTGGAAAAGGGCCGGGTGGTGATGTCTGGCCCCGCGTCGGACCTTGCCGGCAAGCCCGAAGCCCTGGACCGCTATCTCGGCGTTTGAACTTCTGGTGACTCATGCGGCGCTTTTGTTGCTCTGCCGCAACGCCACTTGCGCGCGCAAGGTCACGCTGTTTTGCTCAGACGGGGCTTGACCATCCGCCGCTTCCCTCCCATGCTTGCGAAGTCACGAAAGCGGCATCGCTGTTTGCCGCAGTGGTCGATAGTCGGTAGTTCAACTAGAATTGCGCGCGTTTGTGCAATGCAATAAGAACCGCAAGCAGAACCGGAAACGGCGCAGCAACCTGTTGCGCTGGATGGGACCGGACCGCGGCAGAGCCAACAAACCTGCCGGCGATCTGGTCGAGCAGACCCAATTTCATGACCCAAGCCACAACCAGCCATTATTTTGTCGAGAGCCCGAGCACGCGCGCCCTGGTGCTCGGTGCGGTAGGCGTCGTCTTCGGCGACATCGGCACCAGCCCCCTGTACGCTCTCAAGGAATGTTTCAGCCAGGAACACGGCGTTCCGTTCAGCCCTGATGCCGTGCTGGGCATCATCTCGATGCTGTTCTGGGCAATGATCATCGTCGTTTCGCTCAAATACGTGATGTTCGTGATGCGCGCCGATAACGACGGCGAGGGCGGCGTGCTGGCTCTGATGGCGCTGGCGCTGCGCACAGCGGCACCGCGTTCGCGCATGGCGCGGCTGCTGATGATGCTGGGCATCTTTGGTGCCTGCATGTTCTATGGCGATGCCGTCATTACGCCGGCAATCTCGGTGCTGTCGGCGGTGGAAGGGCTGGAGATCGCCGCGCCGGGGCTGTCGCATTTCGTCCTTCCGATCACGCTGGTCATCCTGTGTGCGCTGTTCTTCATCCAGCGCAGCGGCACGCATGCCGTGGGCAAGCTGTTCGGCCCGATCATGGTTGTGTGGTTCATCGCGCTTGGCGCGCTGGGGCTGCTGCACCTCGTGAAAGCGCCGGGCATCCTTCTGGCAGTCAGCCCACACTATGCGGTGAGCTTCCTGATAGAGCATTCGCTGCAGGCCTTCGTCGTGCTGGGTTCGGTGTTCCTGGTGCTGACCGGTGCCGAGGCCCTGTACGCGGACATGGGCCACTTCGGTGCGCGCCCGATCCGCTATGGGTGGTTCGTGCTGGTGATGCCCTGCCTGATGCTCAACTATTTTGGCCAGGGCGCGATGTTGCTGAACAATCCGGCAAACATCTCCAACCCCTTCTACCTGATGGTGCCGGACATGTTGCAGCTGCCGATGGTGCTGCTGGCGACCGCCGCCACTGTGATTGCCTCGCAGGCCGTGATCTCGGGAGCCTTCTCGCTGACCAGCCAGGCCATCCAGCTGGGCTTCGTGCCGCGCATGCGCATCCGCTATACCTCTGCAGCGGAAATCGGCCAGATCTACCTGCCGGTGATCAACTGGATCCTTCTGGTACTGGTGGTGATCGTGGTGGTGGCGTTCAAGAAATCTGAGAACCTGGCTGCTGCCTACGGTATTGCCGTCACGACAACCATGGTGATCACGACATTCCTGGCGGCGGTCGTGATGCGCAATGTCTGGAAGTGGCATCCAGCGTTGGTCACGCTGATCGGCCTGTCATTTCTGCTGGTCGACCTTGCATTTTTCTCGGCCAACCTGCTGAAAATTGCCGAAGGCGGCTGGTTCCCGCTGTTGATGGGCGGGACGGCCTTCTTCCTGCTGATGACCTGGCACGGCGGCCGCAAGCTCCTGCGCGCGCGCAGCCTGGAAGACGGCATCCCGCTCGAGCCCTTTATCGCCGGGCTGCTGGCGCACCCGCCGCACCGGGTCGAGGGCACCGCGGTGTTCCTGACCGGCAATACCGATTCCGTGCCCGTGTCGTTGCTGCACAACCTGAAGCACAACCGCGTGCTGCATGAGCGCGTGGTGTTCCTGACCTTTGTCACGCGCGATATCCCCTACGTGGACGACGACCAGCGCCTGAGCTGCAAGGACCTGGGCGGCGGCGTCTTTATCCTGAAATCCGAATACGGCTTCAAGGAAACGCCCGATGTGCAACGGGTGCTGGAACTGGCCGACCGCAAGCTTGGCATGCGCTTCGAGTTGATGGAGACCTCGTTCTTTATCGCGCGCGAATCGGTGATTCCGTCCAAGCTGCCAGGCATGCCGATGTGGCGCGAGAGCCTGTTCGCCTGGATGCACCAGAACGGCGCCAAGCCGTCGGACTTCTTCCAGATCCCGGCCAACCGGGTGGTGGAGCTGGGCACCAAGGTCGAGATCTGAACGCGCGGGCCCCGGCGCCCGCTTCCGTCGAACTCGGCAACCCCCGGACGCGCCGCCAGGCGACCCGGGGGTTTTGCTTTCTGCCCGGTTTGCGCCGCCTGCCTGCCATGCGCCACCCGCAGCCCTGCCCTCGGGGCGCTTGTCCCGGGAAGTCGCGCATTGCGGACCCCGACCCGGGACACCGGCCTCATGCGTGCACACCGCCCCTCGCCACACAATGCAACCCTCAGCTTGTCACTGACCGCCTTCATGACGGTCCCTTCCAGAAGGAGCCTGTGCCATGTGCGCGTTGCAGCAGTGGTCTCGCCAGTCCAGCCGGCATGCCGACGGTATCCGTCGCATCCGTCGGCTGCGAGGGGCGCTGCCGCCGTGGCTGCCGCCGCTGCTGCCGGCGCTCCTGCTGCTCTACGTCTTCTGTCATTCACATGCGAACTGGGAATCGTGCCTCGCCTCACTGCGTGAGCTGAATCACGATCACGGCGCGCCGGCGCGCGAGCTGGGACGCGCGTTGTCGCTGGCGCGCTCCCTGCGCGGACGCCAGGCACCGGATCCGGCTGCCTGGCACGCCGCGGTGCAACTGGCCGCCGACCGGGGGTCGGCGTGCCTGGCGGCACTCGGGCGCAGTCCGGCGCGGCTGCTGCCGTCGCTGACAGCGCTGTTCGCGATGCTCGCATGGCTGCACTAGGGCGGCCGCTTCCCCGCATCCGCATACCACTGATCCAGGAGTCAGGCGCTGCGCCGCTGCCATGATGGGATGGCAGCCGGCTTGCGCCAGGCAACGGCTGGCACGGCTCGAGGCGATCCCGTGCGGCCCGTGCCGTTTCGTAGCCGATCGCCCGCATGAGGCGTGCCGTCGCGGCAATGCGGCCGGCATCCCTGTTGGAGATAGCAATGTGTAAGAATTTTGCCAAGACCCTGCTTGTCGCTGCCGCACTCGCCGCCGGGTTCAGTCATGCGGCCCACGCCGGTGCATATGGCGAAGCACTGGCCGCTGCCGTGCCGCGCCACAACGCGCAGCGCGACGCCTTCACGGACGGCGCGCGCAGTCCGGCCGCCGAGGCCGCAATGCGGCCCATGGTGGCGCGCGGCAGCATGTCAGTGTGCGTGGTCCGTGGCTTTGATCCGAACCGGGATGCAATGCGCAAGCCTGATCCCTACACGGATGGCGCGCGCATGGAACGCTTCGATCCCTTTACCGAAGGGGCGCGTATCAGTTCTCGCGATGGTCTCACCGACGGCGCGCGCAGCGATGCACGCGGCAGCGAGGAATGCCTGTCCTGAGTGATCGACGGCGCTTTTGCGCCGCCCATCCTTTGTCTAAGGAACGAGTGAGAAATAACTTCCCGAAGTGGACCTGGCGTGCGCAAAGCGACGCGGGTAAGATGTGATGCCTCTGGAGGACAAACGATGCAGGCTGGTTACCGGGCTGAGGTTGAAACGCGGATGAAGCGGCTGTACGCGCGCTTGTCGGAGAAGGACCGACGGCGGTATGCGGCTGTGGAGGCGGACAAGCTGGGCCATGGCGGTTTCGAATATATTGCGAAACTGTTTGAAATGGACCCGAAAACAATTAGACAAGGGCTAAAGGACCTGGAAGAAGAGCTGGATCCGG
>NZ_KB902899.1:0-7417 GCF_000379565.1 Cupriavidus sp. UYPR2.512
TGGCAAAGCGGTACGGCTCACCAAGCAAGCCACAGTGGTCACAAATGAACCCATCGCTCCATCGAGCGCGCTCAAGGTAGGCCATGCATGCCGCTTCGTCTGGAAACATCCGCTGAAACTCCGGCAGCGAGCCCGGAAACGGNAGATCGCCTCGGTCAAGCACGTCAATAACCATGGTTGCCCCGGGGTGGCACAGATGACCAACATACTATCGGTAGAGGGCTTGGGAGACAACCGGATAAGCATGATCCAATCTACGCACCCTCGTTGCTCTAGTTGCCTAGGCTTCTCGGACATCTCGATAGGAGGACAATCCCATATCGACGAGGAAAAAAGTAGGTGACAAGAAGGGCGCCGACAATTTGATGCCAATCCAAGCTGGAAGTGATACGGATAGTACGAGACCAAGAATTATCGGTCAGTGAAGTTGGCCGTTCGATGGAACACGGCCTGGATGACCTAAAATGTGTGTGCCGGCTCGATCTGGCAAGGAACGTAGCGCGGCGCCCAATGGCGATTCATAGCGCCAGCAACTCACGGTACGCCCCTATACGGATATAATGGCTCTCAACGTATGCACGGCGGGCGTTGACTGCGTAGCCGCCAGAAGGCGGCTAACTGCACCAGGGGCCAGACCTGCCGAAACGGCGGCCTCTGACGCAACTCGGATGGTGTTAGCCGGGAGCAGTCGATGAATAAATACAGGGACAGCGATTGAACGAACGGCAACTTGATCTGCCAGGGATGCTCGATGCCAGCAGCGAGGGGGAACGCCAAGACGGGCCAGTCTCAGCCAGCGTTGGTAACTGCGCAGAACTCCATGTGCACTTAAACGGAGCGATCCCGGCGTCGACCATCAAAAATATTCTTGCCGATGAAACTACTGTTCTTCCACGGGGCTTTGAGATCACGCGGGACTTGCTCCGCCTCACCCCTTGCAAGTCACTAGCGGCGTACTTAACACCATGGCAGATTCTACGCCTCTTTCCAAGGAAGCGAGAGAACCTGGACCGTCTTTGCATTGCTGCCCTAGCCAACATGGCCGCCAACGGCGTGCGTTTCGTCGAACTTCGAAGCAGCGTGTTGTACCTCGCTACTCTGCAAAAGTGCTCACCGACTCAAGCGCTGGAACGCCTCATCGAATCCACCAGAGACGCAGCAGAGCGTCAGAATATCCGGCGCGGGTTGATTCTCACAGTGACGCGCGGCGACTATGGCGCGACTGCGCTGACCGCCCTCCTGCAGGCCTACCAGGATCTGGGCGAGCCGGACGATGTGGTCGGTCTCGATCTCGCGGGCGATGAAGAGATGTCATATCCCGCACAGCTGCCATCGTTGTTCCGCGAGGCCAAAGACCGATTCGGGCTTGGAATCACAATCCATGCGGGTGAGACCGGCCGAGCGGAGAATGTGCGCTCAGCGATCGAGCTCTTTGGAACTGACCGCATTGGGCATGGAACGGCTGCCAGTAAGGTTCCTGAGTTGATGGATCTCCTAGCAAAGGAGGACGTTTGTGTCGAGGTGTGCCCGATCAGCAACCGCTTGACCGGTGCGGTGTCTTCCGAGGAGGCACATCCGCTACAAGAGTTTCGGCGTCACGGAGTTCCGTTCGTCATCTGCTCGGATAACCCAGGGATCCACCAGCGCGGCCTAGTCGATGATCACTCCGCCGCCATGGCAGAAGGACTGTCAGTCGGCGACTTGCGCCATCAATTTCAGGTGGCCAAGCGCTACTCATTCATAGAGGGCCTAGCTTAAAATCCGATTTCTTCCCGGAAATCCGCTCAAGGTCGATGGGCTGAATCGAATACGCGCGCCGATCGGTGTGGACATCGAGTCGTTGTCCAACAAGTGCCGCCTGGCGCAAGACAAGTTGATCAAGGCGATCGGCGCGCCTATTTGTTGAATACACTGGCCTTTATCTGAAAGGCCTTAACGGACTTCCTGCCGGCTGACCCAGAAGTTGGAGGCTAATCGCTTCGCGACTTGATGGCCAGGCCGGGAGATGCGAATGTGACTGCAAAAGACGGAGCTCGGCTAGTGCGACGGGTGGAACCGCCAGGATTTGTGTAGGCCTGTCGGGCTAGGTCAGAAACTGCCGCCTCGGTTCGGTACTGTGAGTTCGAAGCATCTGAGAGCTGCCGCTAAGCGCGTGGAACCGCTGGCCATGGTCGTCGCCTGCGAGGCGCCTGGTCAGTGGCAGGTCATGGAGGTGCTGCAGTCGTTTGGTCCGCGAAAAAGCGAATGGCCGGTGCTGGTGGCAGCGGTCATTTGAGCCACCAAAACCGAAGGGCTGCAGCCCCTGGGTCGGCGAAGACAAAATTAAGGGGCAGTTCTTGGTCGGCGAGCGAAAGCATGGCCGGCTGTGACAATGGCGAGCAGGCGGCTTTACGCTGGAACGCTCAGTCCTGTGCAAACAGCCAAACAGCTGGAAGAAGGTAGGGCGGTCTGCCCGCCATGGTCGCGCGCGAAGGCAGGTTTCAAGAGGCGAAAATAAGATTCGATAATGAATCTGCGTGCCTTGCATGAGGTTAGTCGGCCCGACTGGCGCGCATGCCCCGGGTGGCAAACTCAGTTGCCGTTCGGCGCCCGCGAACCGCCCTAAATAGGCGTTATGACGTGACACGGCTTTTTACTGGACTGACTTGCGACATGGGCATACCATTACCTAGTACGAAAATGGAGCCGGAGTTAGATGCGTAAATGCGCGTCGGTAACAACGCTTGCACGGGCTCCCACGGCCTTCTCTGCGTCACCGCACGGCGATGGTTGCTCAACATGATCGAAGTACGGTACTTCTTGATGGAGCGAACTTCGGGCTAGAAACTGGGTCGGGCACAGGGCCGCTCGCCGTGTTGGTTGCAGGCAGCGGACTCTAAATCCGCCGGAGACTTCCCACCCTGGGTTCGAATCCCACGCGACTCACCAGGCGCGATGATTCATAGCTCATTTGCTAGGATCGGCGATATCAGCCCTGATTGACCATCCTTTGCAAGTCATCGACATGCGCGCAAAGTCCTCGCAAAGTGATCTCTTTTCTTCGGGCGATTACGACAAGCGGAAACTAACTGCCGTGTCGTTCATCTAAGGGCTTAGTGCATACACTTTTCCGGCAGGCAACCAAGAAGATGCCATGGCATTTAAAGCGCGGACTCATGGCACACACAGTAGGCCAACCGGCGGACCACGTCGGTGGGTCGGAACTGTCGTCACAATTTCGCTACGCGCCACGATGGAAGCGTGGTGGTCTTCAGAAGGCTTGTTTAAAGTTTTGTTACGAGGTTGTCATGGTGTCAGTACGTGGCATAAGTTATGCTAGCAATCACGCTAGGTCTCAATACGGGAGATGTGGCGATGAAGCCCAAACATGTAACAATTTCGAGGATGAAATGGCGACTGGTACTGTAAAGTGGTTCAACGGTGAAAAAGGATATGGGTTCATCACGCCTGATGATGGCGGCAAAGACTTATTCGCCCATTACAAGGAGATCCAAGGATCCGGCTTCAAGTTACTGGAGGAGGACGCGAAAGTAGAATTTGAAATCACGCAAGGTATGAAGGGGCCGCAGGCGTCCAAGATTCGCAAGCTATGAGAGCCTTTTCACCTTGCTGGCGGCATGGCGAGCCTTGCTAATTTGTGCATGGATTTGACGCCGCCGCCTCTACTTTTGTAGAGGATTTTTTCCCGGAAATGGGGCCCTCATCCCCTGCAGGATCGGGGTAATTTCAAGCTTGTAACTTCATCTTCACCGAGACCTTCATAGCAGGGCATCTGACAGCTCCAGCGATTCTGGTATTCGCGGCTGGCTCCAGCAAGGGGCGTCGTAGTGGCAGGCATACTGAATCGCCGGGCGGTGAGAGGACGGCCTTGCTACATCCCTTGCGCCTACATTTGAATGCTGCCAATCAGATTCGAGGCGATATATGTCCACGCAACTCTGCAGTGCGCCGATGGACCGAACCCCCACCGTTTCGCCATATTGCTTGGCGCAAGCACAACCGACGCGTTCATTCACCATTGGGACGTGGAAGAAGGATGACGATCTTCATTGGTTTTGTCAGCCCCCAACGAGCGACGAGCCGCCTCAGGACGTGCCTGCACAGGCCAGCCGTTGCATCGTACGCTTCAAGCCTGAGCACGTGCCAGCCTAGTTGCATCTCGGTGCCAAGAATGACCACTTGTCGATGCAGTCCTCAATGACCGCGAGCAGCCGTACTGCAAACACCGTCTGGCGCATAGCGTCGACCCCATCCCGTTTGATTTCGCATCTTGCGCTGCGGAGGTCCATTAATGCGCGTTGGTCGCCCAATTCCTGCGCTTCCCCAGCCCGTCTGCGAGTACTGTGGCGCCAGGGCGCTCCTTGCAAGCGCGGGCGAGGAGGCGTATCCCTATCTCGATGACCACGGGCCTGTGTGGATTTGCGCCGCCTGTCAAGCCTGGATCGGCGTGCGGACACGGAGTAAGCACAACGTGCCACTGGGGCGGCTGGCCAACGCAGCGTTGCGGGAGCGAAAGATGCGGCTGCACGATGCGCTCGAACCATTGGTCGCGGCAAAGATAAGGCGCGACAGGGTCAATGCCTTCGAGGCCCGTGGCAAAGCCATGAAATGGCTTATTGCATCCCTTGATCTGGATGTCACAACACCGAGCATTCATGCATTGTCGCTGGAACAATGTGAACAGGCGATCCGATACACCGCGGAGTTTCAAGCTTCGCGCCGACCAGATCGTACGGCCTGAACCCAATCAGGCCGGCTCCGCGCCGCGACGACCGTACTGTGATCTGCTTAGTTGTCACAGCCCCACGGGTAGGTCGCCGTGCTTATAGAACGCAACCCATTGCTATCGCTGTCGCAATTCGCACCACGGAATGCTTCGTCATCGCCTTTGGGACTATCCAGCGGGAGGCGCGCGTGCGGCGTGGGTTCAGTAGTGGCCGCGCGGGGGGTATTGTCTTTGGCATGCTCGTCAGCCAGAGTTCGGTTTCGGCCGGTTACGGCCCCTTAGTCGCTGGCCAAATTGGCATACGCGGACAGACTCGCCCGTCAGCACACCAAACCGCCTCCCTAGGTGGCCGGACCGCCCGTACAGAAAGAAACGCCCGCACCGGCGAACCGGTGCGGGTGAAGTTTCCATTCTGGAAACGAGTTGACAAGTCATGAAGAGCGCCCCCGCATCTCCATGACTTGTCAAACCTTACCAAGCCAGCCGCCGCGGTGCCTTGACCTATATCAAGTTATGTGTCAATCCGATCAGCCGCCGGAATGTCGGCTCAATAGAAGATCACCTCGTCGGCGTGCTTGGTTCTCTTCCACGGCGGAGTGGTCAGTGTCGTTTGGTGTGTTGTCTTGATCGCCGAGCGTCTGGCTTAGCGAGCCAGTATTGCTGCCGGTAGCGGTCCTGAAAAACAGGGCAACTATAGTTCCGCGTGACTTGAGATCTCGCCAATCCCCCCAGCACCGGCCGTGGGCCTACAACCTTGTACAAGTCAGGCCTGGATGTTGCTTTGGCTGGAGCGAGCCGGGGACGGTGTAACAGGGTCGCACGCTGGCCGGTGTATTGCATGAACACAAGGAGGGCGAGTCATCGGATAGATGCTCGCGCTCCCTGTTGAGATAAAAGGACTCGCGTATCGTGCACCTTCGCGGTGTTGCGCCGCCGCCTCGAAAAGCACGGCACTGGCGACGACTCAGCTTTCTCTAAGCCGAGCCCAATACTCCCACTCTATAGTGCGTTACTTGGGCAGTGCCCTTGGAACTATGACCCATTTGGCCTCAGATCATGAATAGCTTATCCCAGATAGCAGGCATACATGAAGTGCAATTTGGCGAATTGGCAGAGGCGGACGAAGCACACGTGCGACCATGGATCCGCGAGTTTTTGCTTGATCATTTGACGTACTGGCACACGACCGTCGGCAGGGTGACAGGAAAGGCGGCGTTATGTGCCCATATCGAGGAGAATGGCTTGGTCGAGCGTGACTGGGCCGAATTAAGAGCGGCCGCCGGAGACCCTGAGCGCTATGTTCGCGTGGCCTGGATTGACGGAGCTATATGCGGGCTGATCTATGCCCAGTCCCGTCCCGAATGGTATCTCTGTGAGAGGATTGGAGTGTTAAGCTGGATTTATGTATTGCCTGCCTGGCGAGGCCAAGGTATTGGCCGGAAGCTCATCCAACAGGCCGATGCATGGATGCGGGAGCGCGGACTCACCTTTGCGGAGGTGTTTGTCAATTCGAACAATGCGCACGCGCTTGGCCTATACCGGACGTCTGGCTACCGCGAAACGGATACGCGAATGACAAAAGGAAAAGACCACGTATAAGACTGACGCAAGCGTCGCCTCAGAATATCTTCTCAGGACGCGTTTCTTGCCAACTTGCACAGGCGCGGATATGAACTAGGGAATGGCCGTATTGAAATTTCTCGGTTTCGATCTTCACCCTCGACTGCGCTTCTGTCTGTGCGAAAGCTCTACCTAAAGGGTTTCGATCTTCGGTGCAATTATTTCAGAAACGTGGGGTTTTGCCGAAAACTACATTGCGTTGCTGAACTTCGATGAGTTGGTGCACGAACTTCAGCGTACGATCTACACAGACGAGGTCTCACGCCTGAGCGCATACGTCGTCTTCACGAAAGGATTGAGGTTTCTTGCCTCATTGACCTACTGACGAACATGGGATTGCATGGAACGCATAGCGCATGCAGACCACCGTCAACTGCAGTGCAATTGTCTGATCGCGCACGATCTAGACATACTGGCGCCATGACCAGCATAGCGTCATCACAAAGTATCACATCTTGTGGATACGCCTCAGTGAGCGTCACCTACGTGAACTTCGTCATGACCAAATGGTTGTCAAGAGAAGACATGATCGATCGTGCACACGAACCCTACGCCAGCGGATTCGGCCACGACAGCGAAAGTGCGAGAAGGTAGGCAACCCCCTGCAATTGGATGCCGGCCGGCGGCAATTGGGCGCAGACTGTATCTGAATGCGGGCTGGGCCTAGCATGTCGCGTCATGGCGTGCCCGGCGCTCGCAGCGCCGGCGGCGTTGCTCATGCCTAACGCCCAGGCTCGGCATACTGTTCAGCATCTGCAATTGCATCTGGTACGTGGTCTCCCTTGCAACCTGGCTCACGTTGCCGCCGGCATCGAACGGACAGCCAGTGGCGAGCTCTTCTGCTCGTTCTCAGTCATCTCAGGCTAGGCCAGCCTACTGCCTGCGGGCGGCACAAAAGGTTCTCTAATTAGGGCCGTCATAGTCCCCCAGCTAGTGTAGCGTTCTGTTCTTGATTGAACTTATATGAATTCGGCGTCTCCAATGCCCACACTGCGACACAGCGTGGAGAGAGTGAGTGCGAGTTGCCCCCGAGATCATGTTGACCGACGAGGAGCGAACCAATTTGACGAG
>NZ_KB902900.1:0-7562 GCF_000379565.1 Cupriavidus sp. UYPR2.512
CGTTCCAGGCCAATGGGCGGGCGCCCTCGTTTGCCCTTGGGGTAGTACGGCTCCAGTGCCTCCAGCAATCGAGCCCAGGGCACCACCTGCTCCATCTCACCCAGAAATTTCTCGCGCCGCGTAACGCGCTTCTTTCCCAGATACTCGGCACTAGCAAAACTGATTTGTTGCATCGGCGTAGCTCGCTGGTCGTCCTTAGTCTATCAACGCTTCACAGCTGCTCAACGTCGACACTCTCGTCGATTAAATCAGCCTTTCCCTAGGCTCCTCGTCGGCTAGCATATGGTAAATGCCATTGCGGAATTCAATGGGGGTGAAATCGTAAGTGCTGAAGCGGTCTGCAGATTCGCCGCAACGTTCGTCATAGAAGGCTCGGGATGCCGTCTGTAGCTGGGCATGGGTCAACGTAGAATCGCATTTGCCCATGACACTCGACCGGCTGGATCGATGCATCCGCAACTGGTTTCTTTTGTAGTCTTCTATGTCCGTTTGGGATGTGGTGCAATCCTTGACTAACTCAGCTATGTATTGTTGTGCATGGAGTAGGTCAGCAGTTGCTTGAAGAATGAACTCTTCACCGCCAATTTCATCCAGTTTCATGGCAAAAAGGCGATCATGAACATTCATTTCTGCAGCTTCCATTTCCACGTCATCACTGTTCAGACGTGGAAATTTTAACGTACCGATCAGGTATCGGGCGGTCAGTTCCGCGAATTTCTTGTCAAACTCAGCGGCGGTAAATCTCCAGCCTCCGGTGATTTTGAGTGCGCTGGTCATAAAGCCAAAGAGGTCATCCAGAAAGGAGTCCATCCGGTGTGGCTGGATACCCTTGAGGTAGTGCGTCTTGTATGCAGAAATCAGCCCCAGCAAATCGGGCTGTTCCGTGACGATCTTGATCTTTGGCAAGGCTTCCAGCAATGACTCTCGAGTATCTATTGCCAACACCTTACGCTGAAGCTTTAGTACCTTCGATGGGGCGGCGCTTTTGCGCTCATGTCCCCCGTCGACGACTCCCTCATCGTTTGGCTCACGTTTGTCATCATCATCCTTGGACTGCTTTGCCTTTTCAAACCGGGCCTCGGCAGCTTCGTGAATGGTCTCCAGCGCAGCCAGACGCTCGCCAGGATCCAGCCGTTCCCAGTCTTTCAGGGATGCGCGCTCGCCAAATTCCTGAGTCGTCAAAAGGACTAGATTCGCGTATTGCTGATGGTAAAAATCTGGCTTCAGCCAATTATTAAGCGTGTTCCAAAAATTTTCGTGGCCGTCGGTCAAACTATCGCTGTAATCCTTGACCTCGACCTGATCACGCCCTTCGACGGTCACGTCACCGAACACCTCTATCCAGAGAACGTCATGCTTTTCGAGTGTGTGGCAATAGTTGATCGCTACGTGGATCTGGTACTTCAGGGCTTCGGAAAGCTTCGTAGCGTCGAAATCGAGTTTCGCGTTCACAGCTACTTCCAATCTTGAAAACACGATCGACCAAGGAGAGCGAATACGTTCGCCATCCTGGTCAAACAGGTCCATGATTACTGTATGGAAATACAGTGGTGATTTTTGGCTAGGCCAAAGCTTATCAGATGCCGAAACGGAGCAACGAAAATGACCGTTTTAGTGCGGGCCGCAGCGACTCGCCGGGCAGTAGCCGACCGTCGGGGCACTTGTGTGCCGAGACTCGACCCGAATGGCTGCTCTACTTAGGAATCTGCCGTAACACTCTCGTCGAGTCGAAGGACTGCTGTGGGTCGACGGCGGCCCGAAGCCAGGTGCGCACCGAGAAGATTTTCGCGCATCGTGCGTAAGGTCAGGGACGGCACTGCGCGATACCGGCGCATCGACGTGCAGCTTGCCGCGCTCTGCCTGCGAACTAATGGCCCGGTTCGAACTCCCTAGTCGCCTGCGCAGCGGCTTTGGCTACCTTGAGCAACTGCTCGCGGTACTCCGCCGCATAGGCTTTCATATCAGGCGGGTATGGGGTCGCGGGGTTTTTCGATGACCACTCTGGATAGAGGAAGGTGGCATAGTAGTAATACGCCGCTTCGAGTGCCGCATCGAAGGACGGATAGTGTGTCGGCTTGGCATCGAGGTCGTGATGTGCAGCCAGTTGATCGCGATAGTCCTTCATCGCTGAGTGATACTCCTCCCACTCCCTGGAACTCTTGCCAACCGCCGCGAGGAGGCCATCGCGGAAAACATCATGCCGATCGTTGGGTACGAGCTTGGTCCAATGAGTGTCATCTGATCGATTACCGAAGATCTTGCACCACTCGATCAGGCCATAGTCGAGCGACGCGCCTCGCATCACTCGCCAGAGGTCCACACGCGTATCGGGTATCAATTCGTAAAGCACCCGTTGGAGCAGAACAAGCCGGACGGATGACCAGACGATCTGGATATGCATTTCAACTGGATGTGGTTGCTGCATGGTCACCCCCCTTTTTCAAGTATCAAGCATGTCCCACTCGTCACCGAGGATCCAACGCAGCGCGGACAGCTTGCCGTTGATCATTCCCCACTCGAAGTCATCCCACGGACCGAGGTTCTCGATGCCGACCTCGTCTTCGGTCCTCTTTGCCGAGGCGAGTGCGCCAGCCCAGATGTTGTCGAGTATCTGGTCTTGGCGGTATGGGCTCCTGCTGTAATTTCCCTCCGGCACGACTTTGACCTTGCCTGTCTCGATCTCGTGGCGAAGATTCCAGTGCCGGTTGTACCAGACCTGCTGCAACAGCAGATGCTGGGCCTCGAGGATCTCTGGAAGCCGCCGCGCTTCCTGCGAGTAGTTGAACTCGAAGTCGTGCTCACCGAGCAGGTCGGGGCTGTGATCCTTCAGGAACTCAACCATCGAGATCCAGTAGGATGACTTCGGCGCATCGAACAGGTGCCGGAGGTCAGCGTGCGCCTTCCGAAAGTCGCCGTTCGCATCGCTGAAGTCTTTCGTGTTGTGTGTAATGAACGCACACGGTGTGGCCTCGCCCGCGCCCGCGACCACATCGACGTACATCTCGACGAGGATGGCGTCTCCCACGCTGTTCTTTGCACGGTGATACGGAGCCTGCTTTGCGAGCGCGCGCTCGGTGACGCGCTGCTTGACCGCGTCGCTGGTCGCGAGTGCGGGCGCACGGCGCAGAAGTCTGTCGATACGCTCGATCGAACCGCCTACCGCATCACCGTCAACGCCGATCTGGTGGTCGACCTCGTTGAGGCCCGCCAGCAATTCGCCTTTGCGTCCGTCTTCACCAAACTGATTCACGGCCTGCCTGACCAGCCGGAAGTGCGACTGGAGACCGCGTCGGGCCTCCTCAATGATGCGAGCCTTGTTCCGGTCGAATTCGTCGAGCACCTGCTGCGGCACGATCAGTTCGATCTCGCCGTTCTGAACCAGGTCTTCGAGCGCACTGATGATTGGGCTGCTCGCGATAGTCCTTCGCGAGGTCGAGCCAGACGCACGTATCAACCAGAAGCCGGATCGCCATGCTTTCTTCTTTCACGGGAAAACGGAGATTCTACGGGAACGCAGAAGATATACGGGCGCGCAGAGGACGGTGAAGATGACGTGGTATAAACCGGCTTGCCCGCCTCAATACCGCCTACGAAAATGCGCGTGACAAAGATCGATGCCGCCCGACGGCAACTCATTACCGCCATTCGCCTCTTCTTCGATGGTGGCGACCCGGTCTCGGTTTACTCGCTCGCGTCGAACGCGTGGGAAGTGATCGACGTCCTTTGCGCCTGCGCGGGCATCGACAGTTTTTCCAAGCAGGCTCGCGAGAATCTGCCAGCCGGGCACACGCTGAAGCACTACGTCAATGAGCCGTGCCGCAACTTCTTCAAGCACGCAGCTCACGACCCGAGCCCCGATAGCTCGATCGAACTGCTCGAGGCCAACGTTTCCGCCATCCTGTTTCTCGCGGTGGAGGACTACATTCGGCTTCGACAGGGCGGACCTGTCGAGGCGCAGGTCTTTCAGTTGTGGTTTATCGCGGTGTTCCCCGAGAAGGTCAGCAAGGATGACCCGGTGGCGCAATCGAAACTCGACAGCGCCAAGCTCGCATTTCCCGGCATCGCCACGCTGGCCGAGTCCGACCAGATTGCGATAGGGCGGAAGATGCTGGAGGCCGCGCGTCAAGACTCCGACCTCGCGGCTGACCCGAAGACCGAGCCAAGCCTCTGACGCTGCACTTCGGCACCGGCGCGTTTTCGCCGGTCACCGATTTGCACGGCCAGCGCCCACATAGCGCCCAAATCGGAAGAAACAAAAGCTATTCCTGAAAGTGGGCTAAATCGCGGAAAGCCTTACTAGGCTTTGGTTGCGGGGGTAGGATTTGGACCTACGACCTTCGGGTATGAGCCCGACGAGCTGCAACGGCCCGGCCCACACCGTCTTTGACGATGGGGGCCCCTCGACCAAGCCATCGCCGCCGTCCGCTCCCGACAGCGGACTTGGGCGGCGGAAGCGGTCGGTATGTCTGTCACCGCTGCACCGGCAGCCAAAGTGCAGGTCACCGCGCCAATGGGCGCGAGACTGCGGATGCCCGGATCGGTTCGGTAGACACATCCTTTCATTTTTTCTGGCGCCTCATCTGCAGCATTGGGCCGGGTGCGCTCAGCACGGTCCAGCTTGGGGCGTCCGCAGCGGAGCGATCTGCGATCACCTTTGTCTGGCCCAGTCGACGTACGGGTCCGGGGCCAATAGCGGACAAATCCTCATACTCCCAAATCCGGAGAACTTTCAAATTTCCACGAGACTCCTGGTGCACCGACGCCTAGTTGCTCCCGCGCCTTCTCCATCATGGCTTTTCCGTGTCCAGCGCCGACGAGAAGCACTCCATGAGAGAGTGCCGTGCACCTTGTTGCCACTCATCACGTAGCGCTCCACAGCCGCCACCAGCGGGCTGAGCAATGCCGAGCAGCCGCCGACCCAGTCACCCAGCGTCGATTCGGGAAGGTCGATCCCCTCACGTTCCCAGCGAACGCGCCGGCGATACAGGGGCTGATGATCGCAGAACTTTGAGACCAGTACGTTGGCAAGCAAGTCCGGGCCAGGGATGCCTCGGTCGATGGGACGGCTAGGCGCGATCCGGCCCTTCGGCAGATGGAGTTCGACAGTCGCCGTCGCTCCAGCAGAAGAGACAACCGGTGATGGGCGACGGTCCACCGGCTCGACACATACGGGAACAAACTCGGCGCCCACCTGCGCTACCGCGCCATACGTGCCTTGCTCGTACTCGCGGCGCCATCTGGCCAGTTGGTTGTGGTTCAGGTCGTGCTCGCGTGCAAAGCGCGCTAACGACATCGTCGACGACAGCAGCGTCTGCACCATCTGGCATTTGTACTCGGCCGAAGCGGCGCCTTGGTTCTCGACGGTAACCGCCTTCCTGATCCTTAGCTGACTGCGACATAGGTCCCCACTAAATGATAGGTGGGTACCTATTGTGCTTATCGATGCCCCAACGTCCAGACGGTACTGGCCGGAGGCTTACCGCAAAGGATGCCCGACGTCTGCCGGTGTCAACACTAGGCCGCCCCTGCCTCGAATTGCGAACTCAGTTCCGGAAGTCAAAAAAAGTGGACATGGACTATAATGTCAATTATTGTTGACAGCATGTTTGCTGAATCCAACCCGGTTAAGGGGGGCAAATGGACCATCGACGAGAGCTACATGATAAAGCGGACGCAATGCGCCGCAAAATCGGGGAAGCCTTGCGCTCCGCGCGCGAGCGACAAGGTAGCAAGCAATCCGACATCGCCCAGAAAGTGGGCGTGTCTCGGGCAACCGTCATTGCAATCGAGAGCGGCCAAAGCGTCTCGACGTTGAATCTGCTCCTGATGGCGGCTGCGGTCGGCGTGAACCTTAACCCTCAACCAGACCCGGCGATCGTCACGCCACCACGTCGCCCCATGCTCAGGGAAATGATGCGAGCGGAGCGGGAGCGCCAGGCAATGCTCCAGACGAAATTACCCAGCCGGCAGCGCGTGGGATCGGCGTCCTTTACCGCCCCAGTTTCCTACCCGGAAAGCAACGTAAGGCGTCGCCCCACGCTCAGGGAAATGATGCGAGCGGAGCGGGAGCGCCAGGCAATGCTCCAGACGAAATTACCCAGCCGGCAGCGCGTGGGATCGGCGTCCTTTACCGCCCCAGTTTCCTACCCGGAAAGCAACGTAAGGCGTCGCCCCACGCTCAGGGAAATGATGCGAGCGGAGCGGGAGCGCCAGGCAATGCTCCAGACGAATCTCTTGCACAAAGTATCTCAATGAGTAGCGAACTCGAGGTCTTCGTTTCGGACTATCCTGTCGGCTTGCTCAGTGAAGACATCGAGACAGGCCTGATTGATTTCCGTTACCTTCCGGATGTCCCGGATCAAATGACAGTCTCGTTACTGATGCCGCCGAGCGCGCCAGCAGAAGAGTATCTTGGTTACAACGGGGTGCCCCCACCCTTTCAGATATCCCTGCCCGAAGGCATCTTGCTGGAAGCCATTAGAACCCGCTTCGCCAAGCATATCGACGTTGATAACGATATGTCGCTGCTCCGTCTTGTCGGTCGTCACACTATCGGCCGCACTACCTTCGGCGGCCCGCTGGACCCAGACGCCACACTTCAACAAAACATTCTGGATGCCGCCAGAACTGAGGGTGCGGCACAGCGGCTGATCGAAATTCTGAAGACATCTCCGGAGATGTTTGGCGTGTCTGGCGTCATGCCCAAGATGTCGACATTCCAGACGGAAAAGACTCGCCCCGGGACTGTCGCCGCGCACGGCTCCATCGTTAAATTCGACTCGCCCCATTATGTTGGTGCGAGTTTGGTTGAGTATGCATGCTTGAAAGCATGCTCGGCAGCGGGACTAGACGTTCCTGCGATTGAATTAAGCCCGGATCGCACGTCACTGACGATGAGCCGATTTGATATCGCCCCTGACGGATCACGTCGCGGATTCGAAGATGCATGTGCGCTGTCGGGCTTGTTTCGTAGTGGGAAATATAACGGATCGATTGAACACCTGTTTGAGATGATCCGCTTCTTCGTACATCCAGACGACCAGGCGACAGATCTCGTGGCCATGCTGAAACTTGTCATGATGAACGACGCACTACGCAACGGCGATGCACATCTAAAAAACTTTGGTTTGGTCTATGACGATGTCATGCGCCCGCGGCTCTCCCCCGTGTACGACGTACTCACCACCCAGGTATGGTCTCCGCAAGAGGTGCCCGCGCTGGCGATGCAAAAGACCGACCCGAAGGGTACGGAAAAATGGCTGGATCAGCTTGAGCTGGAGGGCGTTGTTGCATAAATCGAGATTGAAAACAGGGGCTCCTCGGTGATGCTGAACTCAGGCGATACGGACGGATTGCGGGCGAGCGAGCGCGACCATGCGGTTGAGCACGCCCGCACGGATAGCCACTTCGGTGGCCTGCGACCCGATTTCGCGTGCCCACAGACTGTGTCCCGTCAGCGTCTTGAGGCGGTACATCAGGGTCTCGGCCAGCGAGCGCCGGTGATAGCCGCTGGCGGCTTTCCAATCGCGTCGACTGCTCTTCTCGATGACATCGATGGCCTC
>NZ_KB902901.1:0-7230 GCF_000379565.1 Cupriavidus sp. UYPR2.512
CTTCGGCACCGCGATCACATCTGGATGCTCGGTGGCGAAATGATCCGACGACGCCATGAAGATCCCGATCTCCTTACCCTCCCTGTGGCAACCCTCCTGGACAAGCTCATCGAGGAAGACGGCGGCCCTCTCATCTGGCCAGTTATCTCCGAGTCCGCACAAAATTCCTTTGATGCAACCTGTCGCAAGCTCTATCAGTACCTGAATCGGGCTTCACTCGGCTAGCCGCACATCCGCTTTCACCCACAGATTCCGCCGACGAGCCGGAAAAGGGGACCCCTCGTGAGAGGTCCCTTTTTCTAGTTGCTATTTATGAGCCGGCGTTTCAGTACGAAGCGAGGACTATCCGGCCGTTGCCAATCAACAACACCTTGTCGCCAGGGACAATCGGACTCCCTTGCTCCATCGGCTGAGCGACAGAGACGACGTTGCCGTTGTCCAGTCGAACGATCGCTTGCAGGCCCCGCGACGAGCTCGCGAGATTGCCGATCGCAGCACCTGCCGTGGTGACGGCAGCGCCCACCCCAATTTGGGTTGCGACGCTCTTGTTGCGCAGGAGTTGCGAGACCAGGATACCGATAGGCGCCCCGGCAATCGCCCCCTGAATGCCGGCGCCCGGTTGCGCGCCGATTTTCACTGCACGTACCTGAATCACAACGCCGTGCTGCACGTTCTGAGCGTTGTACGTTTGCATCCGGTCGAAAGACGGAGCATCGATCATCCCCAGTCCAGAAAGGTTGCCAGCGCAACCGGTGAGATTAGCGGTGATGCACAGAACGACAGACATGATGATTGCGCGCATGATTGCTCCTGAATGCCCGAGGGGCGATTGAAAATTAATGGCTAACAGTCGATGCCGAGAACGGCGAGGAAAAACAGGCAGGCAGCTAGGTGCTTCCAGGTGCCGGGCTGCTCTTGACTGCTGCAGGAGCGTTGACCCCCAAACGCTTTTGAATGCGAGAGGGTAAGGGGATTTGCTTGTTTATCTGGGGCGGGGGTGTCGCGCCGCTCTTTCTACGCAACTGCAACCAAGGCGCCCCCCTCTACCAACACGCGGCGCGGCACACGATGGCAGTGGCGTCGCTCCAATGGCTAGAAGCGAGAGTTGGGCTTCGCAGAGCGAATCCGCAGGTTCAGTCGCACGGCGACTGGGAACTGATCGGGCAGGGCTGAAATTGGTAGGACGCGTTGGGCGTCAGAGGCCTGAACGGCTTAGAACTTCCGACAGCACTAGGTGAGCTCAACAGGGCTATATCGCTGGCTTCTAGGCGGTGGTGGAGACTTGATCGATGCATGCCGATTGAACGGCTGTGTGCACTATAGCAGATCTGGCGAACGCCATAGGTCTTGTGCGGGGCGCCGGCTTTGCACTACAAGCCGTGAAAGGGCGCGACCGACGATGCGCGACCCTTGCTTGATTCAGGGGGGCGAATCCGGAGCCTGATACTCACGGCCCCAGCGCAGCGGTTCCTGGACGTGCTGCTCGATGCCAGGCCAGCGCGCCTGCTTCGAGACCGCCCAAATTGGCCATGACGCAACACTATAAATGGTTCAACGGCTCGCGCGTGAACTTGCCCAGACGGTGATAACCAGGCACCTTAATCTTACGCCAGTCGTCCGACGCCCCCCGCGGTAAAGGCTTCCAGCACGTTTGGCCACGATGCCTTCCATGCCAAGCGCGCGCACGTGCTGGTAGAGACCTTCTCCATCCTCCACGGCGCTCACGTAAAGTAGACCAACGGTCACGCCTTGCAGTAGCTTCTGAAGCGCTGCTTTGCGTTTTTCATAGGGCCAGTCGCGGATATCCTGCCCGCGTAGAACCAGTAGGTCGAAAGCGGCCAGGGCAGCGGGGCGGGCGCCGCGATACCAACGTCGGCGAAGGGCACGTTCATGGAAGGCGTTGAAATCGGGGCGGCCGATATCTTCGAGGATCACGCCCTCAGCGTCCATATGCAACCAGGCGGTAGGGCCGCCAGGGAATCATGTAATTCCGGGAACCAGCTGGTGGCTTCTCCTCCTTCGCGCAGTCGAAGTCCGGGGTCCCCCGTTCTCGCCAGCAGTCGGCTTCACAAATCAACGCCGACTGGGAGGGTCACTTCATTGCCTATGGCCTGTGGCACCAGTCGGCGCGCTGCCGCGATCAGCATCGCGTTGGTGAACGTGTCTTCAATTGATTGCGACACCAGCACCTTTCCTCGCCGCCCGGACGCTTCTTGTACTCGACGATCGCGACCTGCATCGGGGACTGCGCGCCTAACCGTCAGCATCGCTTTTTTCATGATGCTTGCGTGGTACACGAACGGTGGATCAGCTTCTAACCGCCGTTGAAGGATCAGTCTTCGCCAAGAAAGCGAAGCAGCCTACGGCCTATGGCAGCAAGCCATAGACCAACTAATACAAGGGCGATGGCTGGCATAGCACCAAGCAAGCTCTCCGGCACCCACCAGGTCGGCAAGCCGGGGTAGAGGTCCGCCAGACGCTGCGACGGCGCGGCCGCACGAACGGTGTGTTGGACCAGTCCGACCGCGCGCGTAGCGAAGACCCCGGCGCTGCCAGCCATGCACCACAGCCCACCAAGATAAGCGAACAGGAGTCCCGCTTCCAACAGCCGTCGGGGACGCTCCAGAAAAATGGCAGCAAGCCAATCCATCATGGTGCTCTTTTCCAAAACTTTTCTGGTTACCCTTGTCCACATGGACAAACGGCACCTTCCTTTGCGTACGTAGATTGCCGACCTGCAGGGTGAATTTCCCGATGATCCTCATGGACGAGTTGCTTGACCGTTCTTTCTTTGCGCGGCGTCTCAAAGGTGCCTGACCAGTGCCCGTCGTCATAGGTCTCCATCATGCCAAACTTGCCACATACAGTGCATTCTAAGTGGATGTAGGCCATCTTCGTCTTCGTGTGGTGTTTGCCTGGGTGATTTAATGCTTTTTGTCAGGATTTCGCTGCGTGGTCCATCGTTAGCTCTTTGGCACGCATGCCATGATCTTGTCGTAGTCCTGAAGGCTGATTGATGGTGCTTTTGTGCCTAGTACACCTGCCGTGGCAAACGCTACCCAAAGCAGGACGTATGACATTTGTACGCTCCTTTTCCGTCCTACAGATATAGGTGATTTTGGTTGCCGAGATCTCGGCTTCGGGAACGTCCAAAGCCCCGATAACCTGCGCGTTGTCGATTACAGTTCCATCAGCCACATTCCCCTTCGACCATTTGCTGTCGGGTGCCGTCTGGCAGATGTCGATCCGCGACAATATTCCGCCCAGCTGTCGACCACCACAGGGGGCTTCACAGGTTCCCAAGGCATTACTTCGGCTGCTTCAAACGTTCCGTTTGAGACGATAGTCATAGGTTCTTTTCCATTGAGTCAGTGCGACGGCGCGGTGGCACCGGTTCGTAGGTGCGGAAGAGCCGCTTCGTTGCGCAGCGAAGGTCGTCTGCCAGGCCCAGCTCTTGTTTTCCGGCGCAGGCCTGCGACTGTAATGGAACGAGCCTCGGCAAGTAACATGAAAGTTTCGGCTTCCCAAATTTCTTCCATCCGATCAGCTAGCGCATCATTCCCGCTCATGCGAAGGCGCCATTGACGGATTGCCCGCCGACGCAGTGCCGGGCTGACCTTCGGGAGTTGCGCCGCGCGATCTGCAAGGGCCTCTTCAATCGCCATGAGGGTGACCTCCCGTCGGGCGTCGGATTCGGTTGCACCCTTGCGAATGCGATGCTTGATATCCGACTCGCCATGAGAGGCGTACCAGGCTAGTGCCTCTTGTGCGAGCTTGGGGTTCGCGCGTTGTAGACGATACAACGTCTTGGCTCTCGCAGTGGGGCCAAGCAGTGCACGAAGGCCTCGATGTCCATAGACCTCATGAAACAGAACGCGCAGAGGTCGGTCAACACTGCAACGCACGTTATCCACCAACAAATAGACCTTCTCCTGAGATGGCAAGAAAAAGCCTTCGACGTCCTCAAGAATGCCTTGCGTCGAGAGATCGGACTGGATCGCATCCGGGAGCTCGTACCCAGGCTGCAGGACTTCAACGCCGCCTTTCGGGGGGTACGCCCAGGAAGACACGACTAGCGCAATTTGCTTTCGCAACGCGGAAGGTTCGTCACTTCGCCGCGTGTCTACGGTCGCCCGCGGCCCACGCGGCACCCGCACCTAGCAGCGCTACAAATGCCGAGATGGCTGGAATGTATATTTGCGATCGCTGGGACCGCCATTCTGCTCGATCGTGAAATTCGACTACTAGCCCAATTTGATTGTCCCTCGCTCCACCAAGCTGTCGAAGTCGACCTCTGTGAAACCGGCGTTCGAGCTGGCGAAGTCGGAGATATAGAAGCCGACATTTATGCGCAGGCGATCGCGTTCTTCTGTTCGTCACGGTCCGCCATGCGAAAGCTTCGCAGGACTTCGCGAACGCGCTCAGCGTCGGATAGCGAAAAAATGCTCTTTCCCTTCATGCCGGCTCCTGTCGTGCATTTCCGGGCCGCGGCATGGTTGATCGCGCCGGGTCATCGGGGTACCGTCAAAGCGGGTGGGCCACTCCGGCGTGGGAAGGTTACCGGTGCGGACGACGTCCCCCAGCAAGTTGGCCAGCTGCGCATGATCCAGACAATCCACTTCCTCCAAGCAGTCTGCGATGCGCGCCACGATGTGGCGATTTACTTGCAAGTAGCGGCTCACAGCACGCAGCTGGCGCCGTTTGAGGACGACCAGCTCGCGCTTGTTGGCGGCCAGCTCCAGGTCGTTGGCCGGCTCGGGGAAATACGCCACGTCCTCGCGCAATAGGAGGTAGCCGCCTGCGAGCTCAGCCCAATTCTGCAGGTCACCGCCTGCGCCCAGCCCGTAGGTGCCGGTAAAAAGCTTTTCGGCCGCCATCCCGGCTAGCAGGGTGTGCAGCTTCCAGTCGTACAGGGCCATGGTCAGCTCCACCCCCTGGACACGCGGCAGCGACACGGCACCGGCACTGGGCGAGAGCGTATCGCGATCGATGTAGGCGATAGCGTCCTCTGGCACGAGTGACCCGAGCGCGTACATTAGCGCATGCCCCGCTTCGTGGATCGCTACCGGGCGCCAGATCGCCCGTGCCGGTCGGGCAGCGATCAGTTGATGATACGGGGTTTCAAAAGCGTAGTGGTTCGCATACATCCGCATAACCCGATGCCGGATGAATAGGGACAGCGGATGCGCAAAGGCCATCAGCACGGCACCGCAGATGAAGGCTATCGATGCAAAGCGTGCTGGATCAGACAGGGCGGGCGATGACGCCTTGTCCCAACTCAGCCACGCCAGCACGGCAAGCAGGCTGCCGTATAAGGCGGCCGCCATTACCTCGCCGAGTAGCGTCGCGCGGTGCAGTGCCGGCATCAGGAACCAGGTGCCGCCTGTGAACGCGGCCGCTGCGCCGAGCGAGCCGGTGAGGATGCGCAGCGCGGCACTGTTGCCCGTAAGCGTGGTCGCTGGCCACAGCGCCCACACAACGGCGAACGCGCCCACCGCCAGCATCCCGCCGTGTGCCAGCCGCAGTATGCCAAGAGTGTGCTGGTCATAGGTGCGTCGCGCCCACGCCCGGAACAGCACATGGGCAAGCGCGAAACCCCGCACGGGTCCGTCTTTGGACAGAGCTTGGAGCAGGATCTTCAGCATGCTGCTGATAGACGCAAGACGTGAATTCGATCTTTCAATTGCTTTTCCTATTCTCCCGGTAGCTTCGCCGCTGCCGGCAATTTTGCCACGCTTGCGACGACTTGAAGGGTAGCCGCCCACCCATCTCGCGCTTCAGCGGCTGTTCGCCCCGCGCAAGAGACACGAATGAGTAAGCCGTATGGCTTCGTTACTCCTAAGAACGACCTCAGACGTAGCACGCCGAGTTCCATCGATGCCCACCACTGCTCGCACCCTTCCGACGCAGCAAGAATGAGTGCCGCAAGCCAAAGGATGTAGCTAGCATCACTGACCTTGCTCGGGTCTGAGAACGCCACATCGACGTAAGAACTCATAATGGCGCGTACCCCGTTGGTGGGGGTTTCAGTCTCCTGGAGCAACTTCTCGCAACCGAGACTCTCAATCGGGGACCCGGCAGCATTGATGGTCTTAAGAAAGTTGGCAAGCTCCGGATATTCATGGACTTCCGGTAAGAGATCAATGAGGTTAAGCTCGGCTTTGACATTGGAATAGCCGTGATTCTTCGACCCATCCTCATGGTGTATTGGGAAGTAAGGTACCGCTGGCCCCCAACTGTCCTCCAAGTACACGGTTCGTGTCGCGCGCGTAAGCAGTGGCTGAGCAAGCTGTGCAGGCAGGTCGGGCGCGGTAGATCGCCATGCAGCAACAAGCTCTTGATAGAGCGATAGGGCCACCCCCATGGCATTTTCGAACTTTCCGGTCATCTTGATCTGCCTCATTTCTGGAAAATCGCGGTAACGTCCCCTGAACGACGCGTGCATCGTCCTATCTTTCGACATACAGGCCGGCAGTCGCTTCGTCCAGCCCGAAACCCGATGGCATTCTCGTTGGCTCTCCAGCGTCACGTCGCGAGTCGCAGTGCCTGCGCGATCGTCAGGGAGGGAAGTTGCTTTTCCTTACTGTTCCGTGTGGCCTTCGTAGCAACCCGTGAGAGCGAAGAGTGCCGTGAACTCGTGCTGGCAATCTTCGCACACATACTCCTGGTGGACCGTCATGCTGCCTATCGCACATGCGCCAATCGTTAGATTGGTCGACCGGCACGCAGGACACAGCGTTTGACTGCCAGCGATCACGAGCGAACGCCACTGTTCAGAGTCGAGCATGTCGGGCTCCTTGCTTTTCCTTGGCGCGTTTCTTAGGACACTTTGGCCACGGTAAGCGACACGTGGTAAGGCGCAGCGACACACGCCGAGTTGATCGCCGAGGGGAGTGGCCCGTCCAATCCACCCAAGATAAGCCGCCAAATAAAATCGCAATTGGCGCCGGGAACGCTTGACAGGTGACGAGGTTCGAGGGGCCGCCGCCCTGCTTGCGCTGGATGTTTAGCGCAAGCAGGGCGGCGGCCAATAGAGGATCGCTTCTCGATCTTCGCTTGGCTCTCATGCCCCTGTCCGATTTGTTCGCTGCACTTGCCCAATATCTGCACACCAAGGTCTTTCACGATCTTGCCCGTCATCCAGAGCATCCGGCCGCCTTCACCCGGCAGCGCAAGCTCACCCTGCCGACACTGATCTCCTTCATGCTCGGCAACTTGCGTATGGGCATG
>NZ_KB902902.1:0-7090 GCF_000379565.1 Cupriavidus sp. UYPR2.512
CTGCATTCCGTTGGCGGCCAGCAGCACAATGCGCGCGCGCTGCGCCAGCCTCACGCTCGTGAGCTTCGACCGAACCAGCCTCGTCAAATTGGTTCGCTCCTCGTCGGTCAACATGATCTCGGGGGCAACTCGCACTCACTCTCTCCACGCTGTGTCGCAGTGTGGGCATTGGAGACGCCGAATTCATATAAGTTCCATCAAGAACAGAGCGCTACACTAGTAGGTTTGGGAGCTAACCGGATAAGCACGGAACCTTCTTTCAGGCGCTCCAGTCCAACCGCCAATCTGTCGAGGCCAGCTCGTATGTCTGGGAGCGCGCGCTGCGCGACTTCAGTGGGGGAGAAGACGTGTGCGGCCCTTGGCCTGGCGATGGAACAATCGAATGCCAAGCCAATCTTCAAGGCTGCGGACAAGTTGCCCGATGGCCGCCGGCGTCACGCTTAGCTCCGCTGCGGCTGCCGAAAAGCTTTGGTGTCGGGCACTCGCCTCAAATGCACGCAGCGCGTTAAGGTAGACAGGCGACTTCATGGCGAGAAAGTTTTCCTTTATACGCGCCTAGCTTACCATGGGCGCGAAAAGCTCTGACCCTTGGGAACTCGCTGAATGACTTGAAAGCGATCCGGTGGCGGCCAATGGTGTCTCCACTTCACGCATGCCGAGCTTCATGCCGACCTTGTCTACGTTCCCTGCATTCCCGCATCGGACGCAGGGGCACTAGCGTCCTAGAAAGTTTTTCTTTCAGCGAGAAAACATTATCTCGTTTGTCTTGCTATCCCTGAACGGTAAGAATTCATTGCGTGCTGGCCGCATGCTGGCTTGAGCATGTGTTCGGCCTTGAAGACTGACTGTGGGAGGTAAGGGAATGAAGAGCTTCACGTCAAAGGTGGCAATCGTCACAGGCGGTGGTTCCGGGATCGGAAAAGAGGTGGCCATGCGCCTCGTCAAAGACGGCGCCAGTGTCGTGATTGGTGGGCGCGATGAGGAAAAGCTAAGGCTTGCTGCATCGCAGATTGACGCCAGTGGAGAAAGGGTCCGCTACCTTGCCGGCGATATCGCTCAACTGCCGGTCGCAGCTGGGCTGGTTGAGCTTGCGACACGGGAATTCGGTGGGGTGGACATCCTGATCAACAATGCTGGCGTGTTCCGTCCAAAAGGGTTTCTTGAGCTGAACGAAACAGAGTACGACTGGTTTCTCGACACGATTCTCAAGGGAAAATTCTTCATGGCGCAGGCCGCGGCACGGGCGATGCAACCTCGGGGTGGCGGTGCAATTGTCCAGACGGGTTCGCTGTGGGCACTACAGGCCATTGGGGCCACTCCCTCGGCAGCCTATTCTGCGGCGAATGCCGGCGTGCATGCCTTGACGCGCAATCTTGCGATTGAGCTCGCACCATTGAATATTCGAATCAACACCGTCGCTCCAGGCGTGGTGGAGACACCGGTGTACAACACGTTCATGACGGAGCAGCAGGTTGAGCAGATCTTGCCGACCTTCAACGCATTCCATCCGCTGGGGCGAAACGGTCAATCTGCCGATGTCGCCGAAGCGATTCTGTTCTTGGCCTCTCCGAATGCGTCGTGGATTACCGGCACCGTTCTGCCGGTCGATGGCGGCGTGATGGCAGGACGCCACGTTTGATGTCAAACCGCCAGGAAAGAGAAATGACCTATCTGCAGATTACCCTGAACATCCCTCACAACCGCCGCGCGGCCGCTGCCGAGGTTTACCAGAAATACAAGGACCGTTCCTGACCACGATCGCAGGTGCTCAATCGAAGAAACTGCTGGTACGCGAGGAAGATGTCCAGGTGCTTCACGGGTTCGATAGCGTCGTGAACGCCAAAGCCTATCTGCAGAGCAATCTGTTCACCACCGATGTCGTACGCGAACTTGGGCAGTTGCTGGCGGCCGAGCCGGAAATCAGGATTTACGAAGAAGTTTGAGAACGGAGCAGGGTGCCGTATCTGGAACGCTCCAAAGGTGGCACCCTCAGGACATTGGAGGTTGCTGATGATGCAAAACCGGAATGCCTGCCGCAACGCTCTGATGACGCGGGTGGATGAATTCGCTAACCTGAATCCGGAACCCGTGAGCAGGCTGAGGGCAATCAGCGGAGCGGCGATGTCGCTGCACTTGCCTGTGAAGGCATGGAAAATCTCGCCCTGCGTTATTGCATACTCAGCCCAAGCCGCTTGACCAATGCCCTTTCCTTCGTTTGCTCCTGCAGCATGAACTTCCGAAAGTCCTCGGATGTCTTGTAGTCCGGTTGCATCAGATAGTCGTCCATGACCTTCTGCACTTCTGGATCGCCCATTGCTGCGTGGAACGCGTCTTGTAGCTTCGTGACGATTTTCGGGTCCATGCCGCGGGGGCCAGCGAGACCGATTGGCGAGGTGATGACGAGCGGGTAGCCCAGTTCCTTTAGGGTAGGGGCGTCAGGAAACAGCTTGCTGCGCTTTTCGGTCCAGACCGCGAGCAACCTTGCCTTGCCGCTCTTCACCAGCGGAATCCACGTGCCGCCTTCCACCTGGAGCTGGGTATGTCCGCCGAGCAATGCGACGCTTGTTTCAGAACCCGATTTGAAGGGCACGTGCGCGAGGTTGATGCCGGCCATGGAACTGATCTGTTCCATGCCAAGGTGTGGTGTTGAGTTCTGGCCAGACGTGCCGTATGTGATCGCGCCGGGATTCTTTTTCGCGTAGCTGACGACGTCGGCCCAGCTCTTGTAGGGAGACTGCGCCGCCGTCGTGATGGCAAACGTGTAACCCATCAGGCCCACGATGTACGTGAAGTCCTTCTCGGGATCCCAGTTGGATTTCTGTATCAGCGGCAGACGGAACAAAGGGACTGAAACCTGGGCGATGGTATAGCCATCTGGTTTCGCAGTCTTCGACATCGTCACTGCGCCCAGTGTCCCTCCGACTCCCGGCTTGTTCTCGACCACGAATGGCTGGCCAAGCCTTCTCGCCGCAGCATTGGCCAGCGTGCGGAAGACCACGTCGGTGGATCCGCCCGCTGCCCACGGAATGACGAGCGTAATCGGGCGATTCGGATAGTCGTCAGCCCAGGCGGCGGTCGTGACGGCAAAAGATGAAATGGCAATGATGCCGGCCAGGCGTGCGCTGCACTTCATAACTGTCTCCCTTATCTGGAAATGGCACGGATTCATGTAGCGATGCGGTGCGCTGTTTGTGCGATGCAGGCAGGTTTTCCTGCCGGGCAGCGCGCTTGCATCGTTGGTGCGGCAGAGTCTAGGGATCCCTGGCCGTGAGCGTCAATTGACCGTCGCTGGATCTGCCATTTCAGGTCCGGCGTTTCCTCCTATTGACAATACGGTGGCTTCGTTAATGCGGCCGATGGCTTGCTTGCCCGAGTGTCTGTTCGCAGCGGCCGTATCGCGAGACTTCGGAGCTACAGTGTCAGCGTGCAGCGCGCGCGCGTAGAGACGTCAGCGAGAAGCCGGCCAGCCCAAGGATGGGGCCCGGAACGAGAAGCCAGGTTGCATCGAGTCCGATGCGCTCAATCAGTGCCGTAGTTGCCGCAATGGAAACGACGGTGATGGCGAAGCCGATGGCGTTCTGGATTGCCAGGGCGCTGCCAACCAGCTCTGGCGGGCACGCTTTCGCTGCAAGCGCGGAGAACTGAGGCGAGTCGGCCACGACGGACGCCCCCCAAAAGATCAACAAGCCGAACAGCGGGATGGGCGCCAACGTCTGCCAGCCTAGCGCGAACGCTATGGCGCAAAGTCCCGAGATGCTCAGCGCGGTCAAGGCAACCCTGGCGCTGCCCACGCGCAGCGAGAAGGCCCCGCCGATCAGGGAGCCAAGGCTGCCGATGCCGATCACAATGAATGCGAGTCCCGAGACGCCGATGCTCGGGTACTGTGCAGCCAACGGTGTGCGCGCGACAAGCAGCGGTACCACGGTCCAGAACGTATAGAGCTCCCACATATGGCCGAAGTATCCCAGTGTTGCGGCTCGGAAGGAACGAATGCGGAAGACATGCAGCACTGAGCGTGGGGCCGTGTCGGGCGTCTGTGAGCGCCGGGCCTGGCGAGGTTTTATGACGGAATGCGGGCCATCCCTCAGCACGCCGACCACGCATGCGCCCAACAGGGCAAGGACCGACGACGCGGTAATGACTAGTTGCCACGGCAGGCCGGCGCCCATGACGCGCATTGCATGGGGTAGTGCGGTGCCGAGGGTCAGCATGGCGACCAGTTGGGCCAGCGCTTGCCCGGTTCGATGTGGTGCCCAGCCAACAATCAGCTTCATGCCCATTGGATAGATGCCGGCCAGGCAGACACCCACGCAGAAGCGGAGCACCGCGCCGCTGACAAGACCGGTCGACAACCATGCAAAGCCGAGATTGAAGACCGCTCCCGCGATCGCGCTTCCCACGAAGATGGAGCTCGCTCGAAAACGGTCTGCCCCGCCGCTCAGGGAGATGCCGAGTGTGCCCAGGATGAAGCCGAGCTGTACGGCGCTGGTGAGCCATCCGATGTCGGCCTCGGTGGCATGCCAGACGCGCATCAGATCCGCCGCTGTACTGTTCGCGCTAAACCACAGTGCGGTGCCGAAAAGCTGCGCGATGGCGATTGCCGCGACTGGCCCGATGCCACGAACCAATAGCCGTTGAAGCCCGGTGGCTTCTGTTGTTGCGATGGAGGTCATTTCGATTGATTGGCCCGGCAAGCGGCGGCTTGCCGGGCAAGAGTTGGTAGCGACGCTGTCCTGCTGCTGGCAGGCGAGCGGCCCGCATGCGAGCCGAGGTAGCCATTCGCGGCTCACGTGGAAGCGAAGCAGGCAGGGAACTTCGAGGGATTCGCATATGACGGCTCCCCTTTACGCTGTGGCCGAGGAGGCCGTCACCTTGCGCAGAGGTCAGGCGGCGGCGAGGCGTTCAAGCCAGCTAGCGTCGCGTGGCGACGGGCGGCGAAGCAGGCGCTTGTTGAGGAGCGCCCGTGCCTTGGTTGCGTTACCGCTGCGCATCAACGAAACCAGCAGGGTGTCTTCCACGATCTCCCGCTGCGCGCCGCTGCCGCCGATACGTGCAACTTCGTGGGCCACCGGTTCCAGTATGGTGGCGCAGCCCCGGTAGTCCTCTTCGGCGAATGCCAGCGCCGCTCGGCAGATTGCCGGTACGACGGGGCCGGCCGGAAGCTTTCCCGCCTCGATGAGTTCGTTCAGGGCTTTGACGCGCCCCTCGAGCGCACCCTTGTCGCCACTGGCTGCCGCCACAAGCGCCATGTGGACGTCGGCAAACGGGAAGCCGGGCTGCTGGAAGTACCGCGAAGCATAGGCCGAGGCGTCCTGCCAGAGTCCTGTTGGTACCGGGTGCCCATAAGCCTGGAAACGCCACAAGAAGGAGGCCGTATCGCTCACCACGTTGATTGGGACGCCCAAAGTGGTAGAGGGTGCGACGTGTTCGCCGTAGATTCCGAGCGCCTGGTCAGTGTCGCCCCGCTCAAGCGCAACAAGCGCGGCATGCCAGGCAATGTGGCTGTGCAGGATGCCACTGCGGTCGTAGCCGGGCAGCCAATCCTTGATAAGCGCTTCCGCATCGTTGCCCGCACCGGCTTCATACATCACGTGCGCCAGCGCGTGAACGGCGTTGACATTGTTCCGCCGCAACTCGAGTGCCCGTTCGGTGAGGGTGCGACCACGTGCGACATCTCCGTTCTCCCCATGCGACCATCCGCGATAGGTGAGAAACCACCAGTCGTCCGCGTCGAAATGCGAAGCATGACGCTCGCACAGGTCTACGCGTGCCTGATTATGGTCGGCCATGCCGGAAAACGCGAGCAAGCCAAAGGCGCCTAGCGGCAAAGACAAGACCAGGATGTCTCGCGGCCAGCGATCGGTGTGCTCGAGTGCGCTGGCCAGCGCCTTGGCCGACTGGCCGTGGATGGCCAGCCACAGCACTTCCACATGGCTGCGCTCGCGCTCGGTGCCATGGCGAGCCACCAGTTCCTTTGCGACGCCAATCTTCCCCTTTGCGTCGGTCGCCTCGGCACGAATAGCGTGCAGGCGTGCGCGCGCAGCGTAGGCGAGCGCGAAATCCGGGTCGGCCGCGATTGCGTCATCGAGTGTGGCCCCCGCATTCGGCCACAGGGACAGCAGCAGGTCGATGCCTGTCTGGTAGCGGTCCGCGGCGACGTCAGAGGTCGTGGAGAGTTGCAGACCGTACCGGTCTTCGAAGCGCGCCATAAAACTATTCACTCCTTTGAGGATCAAGGCCTGGGGCAGGCGGCAGCATCCGGGTGCGCGGTGCAGACCGGACGATCGTCATTCATGCCAGCCATTAAAGCCGAACCGGCGTTGGCCGTCTTTCGACTAACGGTCAATCTATATAGAATAACTGCCAACGGGAGCATGAAACATGAGATGGGACACCATTGAGGCACCACATGGTGCAGAACCACCCCAGCCGATGACTATGCGAGCCCAGTCCATTCCGGCGCGCCACGCTTTTCCGGAACACGCCCATGACTGGCACCAGGTCGTCTATGCGATATCGGGTGCACTGACGGTCACCGTCGCCGGCGGCTCTTTCGTCATTTCGCCCGAGCAGGCCGCCTGGCTGCCCACAGGCCTTCGGCACCGGGTCGGCTCGTTACTGGGTGCAGAGTTTCGAAGCCTTTGGATCAGTGAAGGCGCGGGCGGCGACGTGCCCTTTGCCCACCCGACGGTGTTCCGGGTATCGGCCCTGCTGAAGGCACTGATCGTCGAAGCGGCCGAGATTGACGGGACAGAGGATGTCGACGGCTACACGGGGCGCGTCACGCATCTGATCATTGACCAGCTCCGCAGGGCGGAGGCGATAGAGGTGGCACCGTTTGTTCGGACAGGGATCCGGAGTTTTTAAGTGGAAGCGCTGGGGCAGTCAGGCTGCCGATTTGATCGCTGGCAGCGTGGCGAAGTATGCCTCATCCGGGGTCTGGTCCGCCAGACTGGAATGGGGCCGTCGTTGGTTGTACCAGGTTAGGTAGTTAGCGATAGAGCGGCGCGCATGGCTGACCGAGTCGTAGGCTTTCAGGTAGACCTCCTCGTATTTGACGCTGCGCCAAAGGCGTTCGACGAACACGTTA
>NZ_KB902903.1:0-6856 GCF_000379565.1 Cupriavidus sp. UYPR2.512
ACTATGGGTGTATCTGACTTCTCATCGGCGTGAATGGCTGGCTTGCGGTCATTGACCTTCCCAGCCCTGTCCGGCCTGACCGCTCCGGACACCGATGAGATCTCGCTGCTTCCGTATGAAAGACTTCCCGACATGCGCAGGGTCTCCGACCGCGTGGGATCAGCACANGACTTGCGATTAACGTCGTGCGCCATATAGCCTTCCGCGTCAGTTAACCGCGTCGGCATCCCAGAATTTTGATTTCGCGGCTCAATGGCTGGCCTGTCGGTTTCCCCTGCCAACGCTTCGCCATGCACCTCGCGGTACATGACGCATGACTCGGGGTCAGAGTGATTCGCCATTTCTTCTCTGTATCGAACTTTCATCGACTATCTTTCATCGGCTTTGCAGCCGCACCAACTGCTCAAGCACGCCGTCAGCAATCGACAGCGCGTCAATCGATTCCAGCAGCGCCAGCCGCTCCGCGAGAGAGCCTGTTGCAACACCGGTCAGTTCCCCCCACCGCGACAGCTTCTCGGGCAGGCTGGCCGCACGGCTGATGCCTTCGGCACGGCTGCGCACGGCGGGCAGGACGTGGCCTTCGATCTTTAGCTCGGCGCTCTTCGCAAATAACGCCACGATGGCGTCGCGGTCGACCAACTGACGATGCTCTTCGTTGACGGTCCAGCGCACGCGCACGAACTTGTCGGCAGACTCGGCCGCAAGGGCAGCCAACGCGTTCATGTCCGGCGGGCCATCAAAGTCCACGCAGACCGTCTCGCGCGCGGGCGTCTCCACCAGCTCTGCGGACGCCCTGCCCGGAATGATGTCCCATTGCAGGTATCCTTTCGCGCCGATCTCGCCGTAGTGGAAGCGTCCAATGGAGCCGGGATAGGCAATCACCCGCCCCTCCCGTTCCCATTGCTGGGCACGGTGGATGTGGCCGAGTAGGAAGCCATCGCACTCCGCGTCGAACAGGGCGCCGATCCCGAACTCATGATCGAAGCCTGCCATGGGTACACCGTGCTCGGTCTGGCAGCCATTGACCGTGCCGTGCGAGACGCCGACCGTGGCGATCCCCCAGCTGCGCAAGCGCACGTTCATCGTGCCAGCGGCAGCCAGGTAGGCAGCCAGATGGTCACCCACCGCGGTTGCCGCATTGGCCACTCCTGCCGCCGCAGCCAGCACCGCCTTGTTGACGGTCGGCACGCAGGTGAAGACGACCTTGGGCTTGCCATGCTGGGCCAGCAGGACATCAAGCTCAGCCTCGGTGAAGATGGGGCCATCCGACGGATGAAATGCGCCGTCACATAGCGCCACCTGGTGGATGCGATCAGCGACGTAGACTGGGTACCGCGCACCGATGAGCCGGAAAACGTCCAGCGTGCCGGGCGGTTCGTGGCTGAATGTCCCTTGCAGCATCAAAACGGGACAGTAGCCCGAGAGCCGATGGATGCGCCGTGCGAGCGATCCAAGTGCCGGCGTGTGTGCATCGAGACCGTGGTCCGTCGAGTCGCCGGACACTACGGCGACATGGCAGCCGGAAACGATGGCATTCTCTACCGCGAAGCCGAAACACCGGTCGGCCTCGGCCAGGTTGCCGGGCGAGTAATGCAGGTCAGAAAAGTGGGCAAGCCACAAGGGTTCGCTCTCGTTGAGCATCGTGCTACCTCCAAACGAAATGGGCCGGCGAAGTGCGGCAGAGAAAGGAAAAGGGAAGCCCGATGGGCTTCCCTGCAAACGCCGGCTCGAGGCTGGCAACAAACTACGGAAGGACGTCCGCGGCGATGGCAGCTACCTGTTCGCGGAACGCGAGCGGATTGGCCAGCGCCGTCCGCAGCTCTTTCACGAACTGCCGCACATCGTGCCGGCGCTTGGACCAGCCACGGCCGAAGGTGGCCGCGGCAAAAGCCTTGAGTTGCAGTGCCCCTTCATCGCTGTCCAACTCCAGCCGGGCAACGAGATCGCGGTACTGGCTCTCGAGATCGTCGTCCTCCGGCGGCGGCTCCGCACCGGCGTTGTGCGCAGGCAGCGAAGGTCCATCGCCAACGTCTGAATCGTGGACAAGGTCGTCGACGTCGTGGGGCCCGGCACGCCGCTCCCCTTCCTGGGCGTCTGCGGGCTGAGTGGCCAGCTCCATAGCAGGCACCGTGCGATCGGAACCGTCCAGCAGCGCGGCGATGTCGATCTCTGCGTCAAGCGTGATGAGCCATTGCATCTGGCGCACCGGCTTGCCTCCGTCATCGATACGGCTGATCTCGACTTCCTGCTTGGACATCCAGAACTTGACGCCCACCAGCCTGCCACGGGCCATCGCAACGGTCTGCATGGCAGCGTGAGCCTTTTGCAGAACGTAAATCGAGGTCGTGGGCATTTCGATGAGACCAAGGCCCGTTGCGCACGGCACGGCAAAATAGAAACTGGCCGAGAGGTTGCAATGTCCGCCTTGGTACTGCGGGCATTCCTGCGGGTCACAAATGCCATCAGGGACATCCTCGTCCTGACGCAGGATGATGGTGCGGCCGCCCCACATGCGCTTGGCGCGGTTCGCGCGCGCGTCACGCACAGGTGGCGCGTACATCTTGCAGTAGCGCCTGCCGTCGGAGCCATACTCGGAGAAGTACTGTCGACCGCTGTGCGTCCATGCCACGAGCTGGTTGGGCATGTTGCTTAGCCAGTCGTCGAACGCGAAAACCACGGGGAAGCGCCAGAGGCGATGTCCGTTGCCGTCGTTGCGGTCCTCGCCGTAGCGCTGCACGATGTCCTCGGCCAGCGCCGGGTTGGCGAAGTCAGAGACGCGGCAGGTGAACCAGGGAACGTTCTTCGGGACCATCGGCATCTTGATGCCGGTCGCCCGGGTGATCTCGGCCGCAATACGCTCGAAGCTTTCGCCTCGAGCCAGGCCGGCATCGTGGATCCGCACGGCTTCGGGCTTCTCGCGCGCGGCCTTGGTCAGGACCTTGATGCCGGGCCGGATCTTACCGATGATTGGCGGCCGCATGGGCCGCTCTTCTAGCAGGCTTCGGCGTCCGCCGGGCTCGCTGTAGGTGATGGGTGCATGCATTCGTCCATTCTCCTTTTCTGAAGGAACTGAACGACCTGCGCCCGGATGGACACAGCATGCTCCCGAAGGCGCAGGGCTGTGTCGGCCCCGCGCTGGGTCGTTACGCGATTGAGGAATTCCGCTCGCGCGGTTTCCAAAAGACTGGCGACGTGGGCCGCCTCACAAAGTGCGCGCCAGGCGTGCGGCATGTCCTTGTACTGCGGACGGCGCCGGTCCAGCGTTGCCGCGATGGCGGCGGAAATCTCGGCGTTCTGGTGCATGAGCGTCTCCTGAAGATCGAGGTCTCTCACCAGAAACAAAAAAAGCCCGCCCCGGTTTGCGCCGGTGAGCGAGCTTTGATTTTCAGACCTGAAATGCCACGTTCCTTCCGGGGGCGTGGCACTCAGGGAGCGGCGCACAAATGCGCGCGGCTCGATGCTGAGGACGTAAAGTCGTCCTCGTGCAGCATGGTCACGCTGCACAGCAACCCATTTCGCGAACCCACAGGTTCGGCCGCAGGTTCACGGATCGGCTCGACGTCAGCCGTTCTGCCCGGGAGGGGCCTTTGAGAGAGAGCTCCACATGGTCCCGGGCTCGAACGGTGTCCATCGCGTGCACTCACGAGGAGGCAGAACGAGAACGCGTATTACGAGCTGATGAGGGAAGTGTTCGGCGAAAACACTTAGCACAAGGAATATCCACACTGGTAGCCAACCAGTCGGCGCGTGCGCAAATGCACGACTTGAAGCAGAAGATGGACTCGCCAGGAGTCAGGGTCGATGCGTCAGTGACGCGAGGTGTGAAAGCATTGTGGCACAGAATATTCCGGGCAAAGAATACGAAAGCTCGGCTATTTGGCATATGTTTCAAAGTCATTCGGTGTCCGAATGTGCTCGACAATTTCAACCTGAGAGAGCGACCTGAAAACATGGAAAAATGGCCGACCAGGATCCACCCAAGAAACCCGCCAGTGGGCTCAGGCCCATTGAGCGCCATAACAGTGAAGAGCGCCTAAGCCGGCTCACGCCGACGACGGCCTCCTCCACCCTCCACGCCTACTACTCGAAGTGCGCGCGCGACTTCCTCGACGCACATTTTTACTATTGCTCGGCCAAATTTGTCGTGGCTCGAGACGGGAAAGTCAAAGCGCTGGACGAAGCCTTTCGCGCCGCGGAAGAGTGGTACGGCAGCGCCCTCGGTTGGCTTGCGAAGACCGACCAGGTCGAGATTCCGTTGTTCCACGAAGAGAAGGAGGTCAAGGTTTCCCATTCCTTCGCCGGCCGGCTCCTCAGGTTGCTGATGCAATTCGACCGGATCTTCGTGGAAACGCTCTACAGCCAGGAATTCGGGTCCATTTCTCCGGACGAACGCACCACGACGATCCAGATCGCCTCACGACGCATCAATGCGATTCACCAACTCTGCATCCCGGATACCGACAAGTTCGAAGCCGACGGGACACTGATTTCCTCTCACCGTAGCCTTCCCGATGGACATGCGTGACATCGAGCAGTTGCATGCTCATTACGCCCAACCGCCTCTCACTATCGACATCTCGCCAGCAGCTGCGCCAGTCGCGCAGCTTGGCTACGGCGGGGTATCTTCCACATCGGCCGCCGCTCCGGCATCCGGCCAGTCCGCCGCAATGCGACGCAATCCGCGGCTACTGTGGGGCCTCGCCTTCGTGGCTGCTGCTGCGGCCATGTTTGCCATCGGCTCATCGATCGGGAAGCGAGAAATGCGCGCGTCCAGCGATCGTGACCAACCGGTTCAGGCGGCTTCCGAAGCCCCTGCGCGCGCGACTGCTGATTCCAGTGACCATGAATGGCCGCGAAAACGTGACGCCGTCTCCGATTTCGAGGCAAACAAGTCGACTGTCGCGCCATCGCCAGCCGTGGCTGTGGATGGACCCGCATCTGGGCCCTCCGCCACCGCGGAGGCCGTACAGCATAAGCCGGAGCGCGCACAGGCAGAACAGCCGAAGTCGGAGGCCGTGAAGCGACCCGCCCCCGCCGCATTACCTGCGGCAGCGACCACCCCTGCCCGGACCGCGACGGTAGCGGCGACTGCCAAGACGATACCGCAACCGCCATCCGGCGCGCAGACACGGAATTCTGCGACGCAGCATGCAAGCTCCCCTACCGACGTCAAGATATTCTGAGCTATGCATATTCCTCCGATTTTCAGCCTGCTCCGTGCGGGCATGAGCGTTCACGGTGACCTTGTCTCGGATCATGGCTTCACCTGCCTGGCGCTGGTTACCGGCAACGTTGGCGCATCCCGTGGGCTGCTCCATATCGCGGCGGGCGGCGTGGTGCACGGCAACGTCGATGGCGAGCATGTCATTGTGGACGGCGTGGTCGAAGGCGATGTCGTTGGGCGCGCCTCGCTGCAGATCAATGGACGCGTGAAGGGTCGAATCTTGTATGCCGGGACCATCCGGTTGGGTCCAAATGCCGCCCTGGATGGCACCATTGCCCGTATCCAGTCGGTCGGCTACGCCGCCCCACACAAGGAAGGTGCAGCGATCGACAGCCCAGCAGCCGAGGCGCAGATTCCCACGCCTTGCTGAGGAACATGTTCCTTCCAAAGACACCGAAAGCACCCTTCCGCACCCCCTCTTTCAAAGACAAACGCCCGGCAAAGCCGGGCTTTTGTCTTCAGTACACCCTTCTCAGGGTCATCAGCTCTGCCTGCGTGAAGACACCAGGGAAAGCCACCCACGGATAGTCCACAGCGTTCGCGGGATCTCGGAATGATACATAGGGAAAGTCGTTTTCCAACTGCACCCGGAAGAGGCGCCGGCGTCCGTCCTTGCCGCGCACTTCGAACACGGCTCCATGCATTAATTCGAAGACAACACGTTTCTGCTTGAGCGTCACTGTGGCCGCGGGGCCTTGCAGATATCGCTGGTCCAGCCAGGCGTCATACCCCATCGGCATTGCATGCTGCCTGACATGAGCCTGCCATTCGAAAAAGAGTACGAGAATTCTGTCCTTCGGAAAACTTGCCACATCGATGGCCTGTCGCTGCGTAAGTCGCTCCGCGACTCGTTGCCCTTCGGTCCTGATCGTGTTGCGACAGGCGTGACGGCCTTGAAACGCAGGCGTTTGCGAGGTCCGGAACAGCCAGCGGGGGTATCGAGAATAGAAATCAATCAGAATCATGAGCAACGAGCGAAAAAAAACCCCGGACAGTGCCGGTAATGCCGTTCAGTTAAGGTCCTTTTTCAGGTACCGAACGGTGTAGCGAGAAGGTCGCGACTTAACGACCCGTGCGCATAAGCGTGCGGGTCGTTTTTCGTTTGGGAGCGCCTTTAGGCGCTCGCGCAAGCGCTGTAGCAGTGCTGGCAATTTGCCGTGCGATCGCGTTGCGGCAGCCCACATTAGTTCGTACTGAATGGTATGAAAGGCACGCACGAAGCTGATGTCGGTCGGGGCGAGCTTCGCTTCGAGCGCCGCTTTGGCCATTTCCAGCCGAATCGTGTTGTAGGCAATCAGTGCGCCCCAGATTTCCTGATAGACCCCCTCTACGGTCTGGCTGCGCAAGGTCAGCTCCATCCCCAGCATGGATTGCTTGAGCTCTCGGTAACTCGTCTGTCGGGTAAAGGACTGGCGCGGTGCTCGGTGAACCCGGTCCGTTTCCAGCCCCTCCCCATAAGAACTGCTCGTGAGGTTTTCCCTCAAGCAGCTCACCCAGTGAGATTCATCGCAAGGGTTATGAGTCCTATCGGTGTGGCGACCACTTTCACGCGAACCCCTCCGCGCCCGTCAGCGGGCGCGTCTTCCAGTCCCAGAACAGTCCCAGGACTCCGTAGAGGTACTCGTTACTCCA
>NZ_KB902904.1:0-6876 GCF_000379565.1 Cupriavidus sp. UYPR2.512
TGCACGCGTCCGACTCCCAACTGCTCGGCGATGTCCTTGTTCTGCATTCCGTTGGCGGCCAGCAGCACAATGCGCGCGCGCTGCGCCAGCCTCACGCTCGTGAGCTTCGACCGAACCAGCCTCGTCAAATTGGTTCGCTCCTCGTCGGTCAACATGATCTCGGGGGCAACTCGCACTCACTCTCTCCACGCTGTGTCGCAGTGTGGGCATTGGAGACGCCGAATTCATATACGTTCCATCAAGAACAGAACGCTACACTAGGCCCCCCTGACGCTTTGGAGCAAGGCGATCTTGGGAGAGCATTTCAACGCATCTTGGTCGGCCGGCGCGATGATTGCGCGCGGTGACGTGGTGGTCTATGCCACTACCGGCCTGCCTATATCGCGGGTATGCTTAACGTGATAGTGTGCCTGAAGTTCCTGCACAAGAGATTGCCTTTCCGTCAGCAGATCGACGTCCAGTGGGACGTTGAGGTTCGCCACCTGAAGTTGCTTCAGTTTTTCCCAAGCTTTGTAGTCGTGGAACGGATTAAGGCCGATCAAATTACCGAGGTCGTTCTCAGCTTGCCCGAGCGATGCCGAAATGGTTACAAAGTCATCGACGGCACGCTTCATGTCCCAGGCGTTTACGAAGAGGAGCAGGGCAGAGAAGGCTAGTAGGTGCGCAGGGACTGCCGTGCCAGGCTTTCTGGTTAATTGGCTAATGGGCACGTGGTTGTGATGGATGAACTCCGCTAACGAGATGCTGAGGTCGAATTCATGCTTTAGAGCCGTCGGGTCGAAGGCGAACTGCCCTTGATATCGTTTAGCCAGCGATTCGACTCGCTCCGCAATCGAAAATGACCATAGCCAATTCTTTCGAATGGCCTCGTACGCATCGCGGTGGCGCTGAATGAGAATGCGTGTCGCCTCTGCTTTCCAGTCGAACCCGGGCAGGGAAGCAATTTCTGTGGTTAGCGCCACGCTTTCCGGAAGCTGCCCAAATGTGCCGTGCTCCAATCTCGTAAGGTTATTGACCCATTTTGGCAAGCGGGGATCAAGTGAAACCAGAAAAGTCGATTCAAGCTTCTTATTGAAGAACCATTCGCGCATGTCGCGAATGGTTTTTTGATCGAACACGGCCTTGTGGATTCCGGCACATACGAGATCTCGGATGGCTCTTGTGAGGACCGAGTTGGCTGCCCCGAACTGAACTGCGGTTTCTGGGGTGACGTTGCTTGCGTCGTCTGCAGCAAAGTCGCATTGTTGGCGGTGGCCAGGCGACACAAACCTGAAGCAGGCCTGACGGACTTTCCTGCTGGTGGTACGGGAGGTAGCTTCTTTGACAATCTCCGCGCCCGTGACAAAGCAGCTCGGGCACTCGATGTCGACGCGGATATGCTCTCTCCAGGAGTCAGGGATTTGCTCTGTGGATGTTGGGATCTTTACCCCATGTTTGGCCGACAGCGCCAGGAGAACCTGCTCAACATCAAGCTCCTTGCCTTCGGAGACGGAGTATGCGGTCAATGGCATGTCGAGACCTTCTTAAGGGTGGGCTACCGCCAAGCGGGACCATGCCGGCCATGGCGTCTTCAGAGTCCGCCATGGTATGCGTTTTTGCCGGCGGTGCCCAACAGCGATCGGCGGGGCCCCTTCAGATTGGCGGGCAACCATGGGCTGTAGCACGGCCGGCTCTGCCGCGAGGTCGCCCGAAGCACTTTGCTGTAAAATTATGCAACCTGATGCAAACGGCAGCATAAACCCATGAATCGTACCGTGGACAATGACATCAAACGCGTGACAGTCACTTTACCCAAGAACCAGCTTGATGCCCTGCAGGCCATTGCGCTGCGTGAGGACGTCAGCGTTGCGTGGCTGATTCGCAAGGCAGTCGGAAAACTGCTGCAGCAAGGTGTGCATGTACCTGGATCTGGGAATCCTCCCCTTGAGGAACGTCCATGAACGTCGGATCGTTGCAGGCCAACTACACAGTGGCGCGGTTTTGGCGCTGTGCCCTTCAGGTCAATCCCTCTGGGTACCAGTCCAAATACCGAGGTTCCGAGCATGGTCTCACCGAGCGTGAGTACAACGAGAAGATTCTGGAACAGTGCAAAGCGCTGGACGTTAAGGTTATTGGAATAGCCGATCACGGAAGCGTTGACGCGGTGGACGGCTTGCGCCAACTCCTTGAGGCAGATGGCATTGTTGTTTTCCCAGGGTTCGAAATCGCTTCCAGCGAGAAGATTCACATGGTGTGCCTCTTCCCAGAGGGTACAAGCAGCGGTCAACTAAACCGTTTCCTGGGCAAACTGGATCTCACCGATGTAAAGGACACAATTTGGCCGTCGCGCAAGGGCTGTCTCGAGCTGGCACAAGCGATTTTTGAGATGGGGGGTTTCTGGTATGCAGCGCACATGACCGGAAACAACGGCCTTCTGCGCCTGAACCAGGATGGAGGAGGGCTCGTCCATATTTGGCAAGATGAAGCGCTCGTTAAAGCAGGGCAGATCCCCGGTCCGGTTAAAGACTTGCCGAGCAACTATAGAGATATCGTTCTCAATAAGAATGCCGACTATCGACGTGCGCATCCAATCACCCCGCTAAATGCGAAAGATGTGGCAAAGCCAGAAGACTTGGCCGATTCTGGCGCAACTTGCTGGATCAAGATGACCCGTCCAGGTTTTGAGGGATTTCTTACCGCATTTAAGGATCCCGAGTCACGCATACGGTTGGGGGAGCTGCCAGAATTTCACTATTCGAGAATCGAGAAGCTGAGTTTTTATAGCGGATATCTTGATGGTATTGTCATCGACTTCTCTGCTCATCTCAATGCGGTGATCGGGGGGCGAGGTACCGGAAAGTCCACGCTCATCGAGTGTCTGCGCTATGCACTCGACGTCCCCCCTCGAGCGGCATCCGCTCGGCGGCAGCACGATGACATCGTCAAAGCGAACCTGGGTGCCGGTAGTCGAATCGAGCTGGTGGTTGTCTCAGCGGCGCAGAACGGTCGTCGCTATACCATCACGCGGCGCTACGGCGAGCCGCCAGTGGTCAAGGATGACGCGGGTCGGGTTTCACAGCTGGTGCCGGGTGATCTACTGCCACGCATCGAGATTTACGGTCAGAACGAAATCTTCGAACTCGCGCGAGACGCGATGAGTCAGACGAAGCTCCTGAACCGCTTTTTGCCCGGTGGTACTGCCCGAGCCAATGAACTTGCGTTGATAGGTAAGCGACTGGCTGACAATCGACACAAATTGCTGGCTGCCGTCCAGCAAAAAGACGATGTTCAGGCGCAAGTTGCTCGGTTGCCGAAGCTAACGGAGCAGGTGCTCCAGTTCCAATCATTGGGGTTGGAGTCTAAGTTGGCTCTCGTGCCGAAGCTCGAGCGTGAGAGACAGCTGTCGAAGCGGGTGCAGGAGGAGTTCGAGCGTGCTTATGGTGGAATTGAGTCGCTGCGGGACAGTTTGCCGGATACAGCGTTTCTCAGCGATAAAGCTCTGGAGGGCTTGCCTCATGCTGATGTCTTTGTCCGGATCCGGGAGGTGCTTGACAAGGTTACCGGGGAACTCCATCGCTCACTAGAGAATCTCCTGGCATTGCACGGTACCGCCCTGATTGCCACAGATGCCGAGCAAATCCTGCTGAAGTCAAAGATCGACGCTGAGGCTGCCGGACTGGAAAAGACGTTCTCCGATCTCCCCGCATTCGCCGGAAAATCCGGCCGCGATGTTGGTCGAGCCTATCAAGACCTTCTACGCGAAATCGAGTCGATCCGACCCAGCGAAGTCCGCATCGCGACTGTCGATAAGTTGCTACAAGAGTTGGAGGGGCAGCGGCGCAATCTGCTCGATGAGTTTGCTAGCGTCCGAGATCAACGCAGTGAGGAACTCCGAACGGCTGTCAAGAAGCTGAACCGCAAATTGCAAGGCAAGCTGAGACTCAATCTGAAGATCGGTGGCCAGCGCCGGGCGCTGAAGGAGTTTCTTTTTGAGATGCCGGGTCTCGGGGAGAAGAAGCTCGCATGGATTGATCAGTCCGGGGACGATCTGACCATCGCTGCACTTGTCAAGGCGATCAAAGGTGGCGAGAGTGAGATCAAGTCGCTGACTTGGGATTGGGGCATGCAGCCCTCGGTTGTCGAAGCTCTGGCCAGGATGGAGCGAGGCCGTTTGCTCGAATTGGAGGAAATCGACCTTCAGGACCGGATTCTGATCGAGTTGAATGTGGCGCATCATGCCGAAGTGTTTAAGCCACTGGAACACCTCTCCACAGGACAGCAATGCACGGCAATCCTTCATCTGCTGTTGTTGGACAACGATGACCCGTTGGTGATGGATCAACCAGAGGACAATCTCGACAATGCCTTTATTGCCGAGCGTATCGTGACCCAGCTAAGAGGCGCGAAGACAGAGCGCCAATTCCTCTTCGCTACCCACAACGCGAACATTCCCGTTTTTGGTGACGCAGAGTGGATTGGCATTTTTTCTGCGACGGATAGTCATGCCGAGATGCCTGTCGATGCGCAGGGCTCCATCGATGTCCCAGAGATCCGCGAGAAAGTCGCGGAGATCCTCGAAGGAGGGCGGGAAGCCTTCTCCCAACGCAGAGTGAAGTACGGATTTTAAGAGAACGCAATGCTCAAGACGGATCTGCTGGAAATCATTGCGAACGGTGAGAACTCGGGTGTGGAGTTCAAGCGAGACGACTTGCGGCCAGAAAGCCTGGCGCGGGAAGTCGTTGCAATGGCAAATTTACGCGGCGGTATGGTGTTGCTGGGTGTCGAGGACGATGGATCGATCTCGGGAATCCAGCGTCAAGACCTGGAAACTTGGGTAATGAACTCCATCTTTGCTCACGTGTATCCTATGCTCCTGCCATTCTACGAGGTTGTCACACTCGATGACGGCAATCAGGTGGCTGTCGTCTCATTCACGATGGGGACGAGCAAGCCTTATGTCTTGCGTCACAATCAACGAGAGGACATATACATCCGGGTAGGCAGTACGTCTCGACTTGCTGACCGTGAAGCGCAAGCGCGACTGTTTGCCACAGGAGGATTGCTGCACAGTGAGACATTACCTGTCTCCGGAGCATCTCTGGATGCCCTCGATCGCGAGCGCCTCAAGGACTATCTGCTGACATATGCGGGCGATCAGGAACTACCTCTTAATGAGGAAGCATTGATTGAGCGCATGCTGGGCCTTGGCTTCATGACAAAGGTGGAAGGGCGCGAGCCAGTGTCTAGCATCGCGGGCATCGTCCTGTTCGGGCGTACGCCACGCAGGTTCTTGCGCCAAGCTGGGATTCGATGGATGGTCTTTGATGGCGAAGACAAGACATACCAGGCGCTTGATGACACCGAATTGGATGGGCCGCTAGTGGCCAGTTTCATTCGTCAGAAAAATGGCTCGAGGGAGCTTCTTGAGCGGGGGCTAATCGAAGAACTATTTGACAGGATGCAAGGGCAGCCCCTTGTCAGCTCAGAAGGTGAAGACCTCGGCGATGGCTTGCGTCGAGAAAGGACCTGGCATTATCCGCCCGATGCCTTGCGCGAAGCCCTCGTGAATGCTCTTGCGCACCGTGACTGGACGCGCCCTTTGGAAGTCGAGGTCGTCGCATACTCGAATCGTCTGGAGGTGATAAGTCCTGGGGCTTTGCAGAACTCCATGACAGTGGAAAAAATGCTGGCAGGGCAACGCTCACCGCGAAATCCTCTGATTGTCAATGTGCTCAGAGATTACGGCTACGTTGATGCGCGGGGGATGGGCGTTCGGAACAAAATTGTTCCCCTGGTCAGGGCCGCGGCAGGTGTGGCGCCGCAGTTTGACGCAACCGAAGATCACGTCGTTGTCTCTTTACCTCGTTCGTAAGGGTAGCGGTCGCCTATGACAGCCCTCTGACGCTATCTGCGGCTAGCAGCTACGCGAGGTTGTAAGCGACCATTCTAAAGACTGCTCAGCGCGCCTGATGACCACTGCCACGCTCGGTGCGGCCCCGCAGATTTCATAACCGGCCTTCCTATCGCCCGTTGCGATGCCCGTCGTCTACCAACTGACTCCAGAATGCGGAGATCAGGGATTGGCGTCAGCGTGCGCGCCGTAAACAGGATGAACCACTGCGCGCCGGATTCGCGTAGGTTCGTCTGTGGTCTGTGTTTTGGTCGGTCATGCCCCATAGTATGGCATGGTCCGTGTGCAGGTCATTCCGAAGGCGTCATGGATTTCTACGACGATCTTTGGATGACGTTTGTCATGAGCCGTCGATTCCTACATCGGCGGGGATGACAACACGCACGGTTTCAGCCAAGCTCTTTCGGTTTGCGAGAAGGCCCGTGCTGCAGCGGGATATCCTGTCCGACAGGAAAGGCAGTTTGCCGGCCGACTTCCGTGTCGATCAAAATGCCGACACCATGCCATTTTGACGGGGATAGAGGATGTTTACGGTTGTTCAGTCCGAGACGCAAGTTCCTCTACGCGCGCGCGGACAAGCTTTCTTGGTCGAAGATAATTGGGACGATTGGTTCAGCTTTCGTACGAAATTCTACCTCGTTGTTTTTGACATGGAGGGAGCCAGGCACGCCCCGGGCTCTGTCAAGATCGGGCAAGCAGGTTTGCGCGCAGCTGCAGGCGCGCCAAACCTGCCGCCTGGCACACGAAAGCCTGATCTTCCTGCGCAATTTCAGGCGCTCGCGCCTGAGCATTTTTTCTCCCTCGGGCAGGACGAAGATTACTACGCCAATCTAGTGCAATGTTCCATTCTGTTTGGAACTTAAGCGGCGGTTGGCACGAATGACCTNCTGTAGGATGTCGCGAGCGCTCTTGGTCCAGATGAACGGCTTGGGGTTGGTGTTGTGGTGAGCGATGTACTCGTTGATGGCGTCGACCAGTTCCGGCAC
>NZ_KB902905.1:0-6821 GCF_000379565.1 Cupriavidus sp. UYPR2.512
CAATGCAACCAGGGTACCGCAAAGCGCTGGCGCGGAAATATGTTGGGTGCGCGTTGGGGTTGTGATCGTGCAGCGTCGACTTTGACGCTCGCTCAGGCGTCCTCGGTGGAGCGCGGTCGGATCCCATCNGGCGTTCTCATCGGCGCAGAAAGCNGGCGCATCTGGGCCGGTGGGTATGGCAGCCGGTGACACTTTCGCTTCGTTTCATCCAAGTTATTGAACCGTAAGGAAATTCTTCCTGCACCGTGCCTTTGGCGGGCGGAGGTGGCACTTTTGCTTGCGAACCGGTGGCACCTTTTGCTTCGGTATACGTCATGACCCCGTGCGCTACCAAGACCTGACGCGCAAAAAGAGTCCTAAGGCCGTGCGTCCGACGCCACCCAAGAAGCGCGGACATCCTCCCAGTCTCGATCGCCCCCGGCAGAACCGGCCATGGAGGCGGTGGACTCCGGTTAAATGGATACCCTAATCACTCCTTATCTTGCGCGCACGACCTCGCGTCAGTGTCGCAAGTACACCCGGATCGTTCTCACCTGAAACGACAGTCATCAGGATGCGCCCGCTGCCGCCAGGTACGTCTGATAGAACACTCCCCAGTTTGAGATTCGCATCCTCAAGCAGGTTCTCGATACTCAGGGCATGCCGAGCGATCTCGCGCGTTTGTTATTTGCCTTCACCTTTTGTCGGTTGTTCGACAGTGTCAGCATGATGCTGATGGAAATGAACGAGCAAAAAGCGAGTTGTCAGGTCTTGGCATGCTCTTTGCGAAGAGCGAGGCAAGGTAAAGCGATGTCATCCCCATCTTTCGGTCTTCTGCGGCGGGCATGGGATGCACAGTACGCTGGCACGATCGCCCAAACCTACCTTCAACGTGGATAGCCGTACTACATCGGCATACACGACTGAATGTCGGCGGGGCCTTGGAGTTGGGTGTAAAAGAATTTCAGTCTCGCTGAAAGATGCCGTTTATGAACGTGGTCCAGGACTACCGTGATTGGAAGCTCGACATTGAGTCCGTGCCTGCTGCGGGAATGTACACAGCTAAGGCTACAATCTCGCGGACGCGTACCGACTGGGATGATGTGTACTTCAGCTACACGTTCACGGACCTCGGACTGTCCGACACGCCGAAGGGTGTCATGCGGTGGGCGGCTGACTGGTTGCGTAGGTGGATAGATGACAACGCATGAATCACAGCATCAGTATAGACGGCACGCTCTCTTGTCGATCAGAGAAAGCAACGGCGCACACGGTGCAGCCGCTCACCAGGCAGTGGGCGGACTTTGGGTGACGTTGGCCGATTTGTGCCACAGGACCCAAGCTCGAAAGGAACGTCTCGGTCCGCATGGGTCACGGAAGCCGTGCATGCGCCGCTCTCGTTCACAAGTCGGTTGATGACTACGTTCGGCTCGGTTCTTCACGCGTGCGGCAGCCTTGACGAACACGTGTTTGACGCCGGCCAGCTTGGGAAGCTCGACCTTCGCCGCCGGATAGCTTCGCAATTGGCCAGTGACGATCTTGCGCGGCATAGGGCATGAACGAAGTACGCACTTGAAGGAGCCCTTCGCCACAGTCTTGTCCCGCCGACTGTGCAGCATCACAGAATAACCGCATGCGAGCCAGGACAGACGATCGACCACTTCAACGTCGCAGTTGCTCCCCACAGCGCATGCACCGACATCGTGCTGCTGCAAAAAATGACCGGTGTCGCGCGCCGGGCGGGAGTCGCTTCATGTAGCAAGTAACACTGAACAGGAGAACGTCGCATGTCGAGCCCGAACGAGTCGTCCTCACCCGCTTCGCATGGCTGCACCGCAACCCCCATCACACTCCCGCCGAGGCTGCCGCCCTCCCCGTGCTGCTGCGACAGCGACCCGATCACGGGACTCAAGCAGTTATTCGTCGACTACTTCCAGGGCAAAGGCATGGCCGCCGGCCGCGATCCCGCGACGCGGCCCGTGTTTCTCCGCCTGCACGGCGTGGCGCACGGACGCTTCACCGTTGCGCCGAACCTGCCGGACGTGCACAAGGTCGGTGTCTTCGCGCAGGCGCGCGAGTACTCCGCTTGGGTGCGCTTTTCCGCCGACGTGCAGCCGGGCGTTCCCGATCTCAAGGGCACGACCGGCATTGGCATCAAGCTGTTCGGGGTCGCAGGGCCCAAGCTCCTCGAGCCGGACCAGGACGCCTCGACGCACGACTTCATCCTGCAGAACCACGACGTGTTCTTCGCCGATACCGCGAAGGACATGTGCGAATTCACCTGCCAGTCGCTGCACGACAAGCGCGACGAGTACCTGAACGAGCATCCGGTGACGGCGCAGATCCTCAAGGAAATGGAGAAGCGGGTCGAGTCCGCGTTGACTACGCCGTACTGGAGCGTGCTGCCGTCGCGCTTCGGCGATGCGCGCTTCGTCAAGTACAAGCTGGAGCCGCTCGAAACGCCGCCCGCCGATGCGCCGCCGAATTTCGACGACCCATTCTACCTGCGCGCCGACCTGCACGCGCGCCTGCGCCGCGGCGCTGCGCGCTTTCGCTTCATGGTCCAGTTCCAGACCGACGAGCGCGAGATGCCGCTCGACGCGGCCACCGTGCGCTGGAGCGAGCAGGCCAGCCCGCCCGTCGAGGTCGGCATTCTCGAGCTGCCGCTGCAGGACCTCGACGCGCGCGGCCAGTCGGCCTACGGCGAGAACCTCGCCTACAACACGTGGCATGCGCTCGCGGCACATATGCCAGTCGGCAGCCTCGCCGATGCGCGCAAGGACGCGTACCGCGCGTCCGCCGGCAATCGCCGCAACGTCAACGGCGTGCCGCTCGCCGAGCCGGCCGAGCCGCGGCCGCCGCAGTACGCGCCCGGCGTCGACTACCCGGCCGCCGTGGACACCCGCATCGTCCGCGCGGCGATCCACCCGGCCATCGGCATCGCGCGCGTCGGCAACAGCGCGACCGAGTACTACGTTGGTCCGCAAGTGCTCGACCCGTCGCCGATGCCGCCCGGCTTCTATCGCGACGCCACCGGCGCCCTCAAGCGCGAGGCCGCGCAGTTCCGGATCTACGGCTACAACGCGGCCGGCGACGTCGTGCGCGAGCTGACCGCCGATTGGGCCGACATCGGCTGGAGCGTGCACCTCGCGAACCGCAAGGCGGCCTGGTACCAGTGGCAGATCGCCATGGACATTCCCGAGGCGGCCACCACCGTGCTGCCCCGGCGCAACGCGAAGGTCGCGGAGCGCGGCACGCTCGTCATCGATGCCGGGGAGCAGCGCATCGCGGGACGCAACGCCGCGAGCGTGACCTGCGTAGGCGAATACACCGGCGTGCCGGTCAAGCTCGGCGAGCTGCTGACCGACGCAGCCGGCCGGCTGCTCGTGCTCGGCGGACACGGCGTATCGGCCTCCCCGACCGGCACCCCCATCTACAACCCGGACGACGATAAGTCCTTCATCAACGCCGACGGCTGGTACGACGACACCTGCGACGGTATCGTCGCGGCGAGCGTCAGCATTGAAGGCCGCGCGATTGCCGTCGAATCGGCGTGGGTCGTCACCGCTCCGCCGAACTACGGGCCGCAGGTCAAGGCCGTGCGCACGATGTACGACCTGCTCTACGACCTCTACGTCCAGTCGGGCTGGATGGCGCCGCCGGCAGCGGTGTCGTTCATGGACGACGTCCATCCAATCCTAGACCGGCTGACCGGGCTGCAATGGGTGAACCAGGGCTTCGCGACCGCCTTCGGTTACGGCGGCAGCTTCGATTTCTCGAGCCCGGTGCTGATTGCGCGCCTTTCGACGCTGCCGCCCGCCGGCCAATACGATCCGAACGCCGAGCTGCGCTACCAGATCTTCAACAGCTTCCGTCCGCCCAACCCGCCCGACGGCAACCAGCTGCCATGGCCCTGGCTGTACGGCGACGCGGTGACAAGGCCCGCCGGCGAGGGCCCGCGCCAGAACGCGGCTGTCAGCGGGACGCAGTACGAGATCCTGAGCCGCTGGGCCAGTGGCGACTTCATCGCCGACTGGCGCCCGGGCCGTCAGGGGTCGGCCAGCATCGACAAGGTACCGCTCGCCGGGCAGCCGGCCATGCTCGATCGCGCCGCGCTCGACTTCTGCCTCGCCGACGCGTTTCACCCCGGCTGCGAGATGACCTGGCCCATGCGGCACCTGTCGCTCTACGACAAGCCGTTCCGGATCCGCGTGCGCCCGGCCGACGTGCCGGAGCCGGACTACGGCCCCACGCTCGATCAAGCCACCGCGCTGTCCGCGAGCGGGCCGCTGCACGCGCAAAGTCCCGGCGACATCAACCGCTGGATGGGCCTGCCGTGGCAGGCCGACACCGCGTACTGCCGCGCCGGCTACGACACGGCGTACGATCCATTCGTTCCGACGTTCTGGCCCGCGCGCGTGCCGAACCACGTGCTGAGTGCAGATGACTACGCGATCGTCGCCGATCCGTCGCAGCCGCCCGCGCGCCGCATCGACGCCTTCAACAACCGGACCAACTGGAACAAGCCGCTGCGCGGCACCGTGGCTGCGCAGATGGAGGAGATGATCCGTATCTTCGGCTCCATGGGCCTCCTGGAGTTGCGTCACGCCGCCGGGCTCGGGCCGGCCTTCCCCGAGACGATGATGGTCGCCACCTACGGCCCGGATGTCGCGCCGGCCGATGCCTCGGGCACGAGCGCGGCCGCCGCCGCGAAGCCGCCGGTCGAGGCGCTGGCCGAGGTCGCCTTAAAAGCTCCGGCGGTCCATCCGAAGGCTCGGCCGCTGTCGCACGGCGCGAACTTCGCGTCCCACGAGGAAGCCGAGGCGGCGCCGCTGCCGGTGCGGCGCGGCAAGCCGCGCGGCTGAGGCGGCGTTGCCGCAGCGGTATGACGTCGCGATCGCAGGCGGCGGCCCGGCCGGGTCCGCCGCCGCGATCGCCCTTGCGCGCAGCGGCTTGCGCGTGCTCATCGCCGACGCGCAGAAGCATCCGGGCGCCGGCGAGACGTCGAGCTTTCGCATCGGCGAAGGGCTGCCGCCTTCGGCCCGTCACCTGCTCCGGGAGCTCGGCGTGCTCGAGCGGGTGCTGGACGGCGGGCACCGCTTGAGCCACGGGACCGTCGCGTTCTGGGGCGCCGCCGCGCCGCACTTCAACGACTTCATGCTTCAATTGCACGGCCCTGGATTGCAGCTCGACCGGCCACGCTTCGACGCCTCGCTGCGCGACGCCTCCCGCGCCGCCGGGGCCGAGCTGACCGAATCGGCGCAACTGCGGATCGATACGGCAGCGGCAAGCGCTCATGAACCACACGTGCTGAGCCTGAGCGCCCACGACGGCGACATGCGGACGCTCACAGCCCGATGGATCGTGGACGCAACCGGACGCGCCGCCTCCTTGGCGCGCTCGCTCGGCGCCTCGCCTATCCGCTACGACAGCCTGCTCGCGTTCTATCTGCGTCTACGGACGGACGCTCGTTCCGACCGAGATGGCCGCACCTGGGTCGAAGCCGTCGAGGACGGCTGGTGGTATAGCGTGTTGTTGCCGTCGGGCGAGCGGCTGATCGCATTCCTCTGCGATGGCGCGATAACACAACACCGCGCGCTGCTCGACACGCACTCGCTGTGGGCTGCGCTCGCGCACGCTCCCAACCTCCATGCGTTGTGCGCCGAGCATGGCTATCGCCCTTCCGGGCGGCCGCGAGGCGCTGACGCCAGCAGCGTCGCACTTAACGCGACCGCGGGTACGCACTGGCTGGCCGCCGGCGACGCGGCTCTCGCGTTCGATCCGCTGTCGTCCAAAGGGATATCCAGCGCGCTTCATACCGGCTTGCAGGCCGCGCGTGCGATCGTCGCCGTCGACGCCGGTGATGCCAGCGCCATCGGCCGCTATGCTGCTCACTTGCACGACCTCCACTGCACGTACCGCGATCAACTCGCGTCCTTCTATGTAATGGAGACCCGTTGGTCGGATGCGGCGTTTTGGAAGACGCGGCGACGTTGAAGGCTGTCGCCATCCCTCGATGATGGCTTGCCATGGCCGGCGAGATCTCGCGCCATCCAGCATGGATGCATGCGTTCGCCAAAAGGCCAGCAACATTCACCGCCGTATCGCCTTACCAAAGTAATTTGGTTTGCCACGATACGGAGCTGCAAGCGCGTAGACCAATGGGATGGACGCCCCCACCCGATAACGACATCAATGAGCCAGACTGGGGGTTCGGCAACCACTCGAACCGGAAGGGGCGTCCCATGCAGATTACGACCGTTGGTATCGACTTGGCGAAAAGCGTGTGCCGGCGATTTGCCTCAGCGGGTAAGTTGGCCGCTCCAACATTCGAACGCTGCAGTTGTGCCGCCTCGGTGCCCCGCTTGCGCACGAGGACATCGACCTGCTGCACATTTTCTACAGAAAGGCGAACGAGGGGCTACGCGCACAAGCTTATGGTTGGCTTTGCCATCCTGGTTGACTCGCGAACAGTTGGGCCCATGGAGTGAACTCAGATTTTCCTGTCCCAAGCCACTACACGCCCGTTCTCAATCGTGATGCGGAGTCGACAGCCTCCGCGAGGACCGGGTTCGTACTTCCATACTTCCCGAACTTTCGTCTTGAGGAACTTTTGGTCGATCGCATAGGGCTTTCCGCGGGAATCCACAAGTTGTTCCGTGGTCTGATCCACCCAAATGTGGGATTTCAAAATTTTACTCGCAATCGGCGTTAATGGGATGGACGCCCCCTCCCCGTAACGGGATATGCATGCCAAAGTTGGGGGGCACTGCAACCCCTCGAACAGGAGCATCCATCATGACGATCACGACGGTAGGTATCGACTTGGCGAAAAATATCTT